>JAKSPA010000099.1 GCA_024405235.1 Lentisphaeria bacterium | reverse complement strand
ATTTTTCGGCAGCCGCATAGAGTGGCAGAATCGCGAATGGCAATTCCGTATATACCATGACAAGCAGAACAGCCTCAGGACGATACAGCAGGATGGTATCGGGATTGATCAGATGGCACCAGACTAGAAAGTGCTTGAGCAGTCCCTCTGGATGCAGAACCGACTTCCACGCGAAGATTCTGATCAGGAAGTTTGTCCAGAAGGGAATGATCGTCAGAAGCATCATCAGATCGCGCACCTTCGCCGAGACGCGCGCCATGTGGTAGGCCACAGGCACGGAAATCGCAAGCGTCATGAATGTGCACGCGACGCTCATCCAGATCGTACGCCCGATGATCGACGGATAATTCGGATGGCTGATCGCCTTCAGCGTCTCGAAGGTCCACTCGTCGCCTATGCCACCGAATTCGCCGCGGCTTCTGAAGGAAATCGCGAAGATGATCAGCGTAGGCAGCAGGAAGAAGAGCGTGAGCCACAGAAGCGACGGCGCGGTCACCGCGTATTCGCCCAAGAGGCGCTTCTTGAAAACCGACTGGGTGTTCACTTCGCGGCCTCCTCTGCCTTGACTGAATCCGCATTCTGGTCATTCTGAACGGCATTGTCGGCGGAACTCTGTTCCTCATGGGATTCCACCGTCACCACAAAGGCGGTGTCTCGCTGTAATGCTCCAGCATGAAGCCATCGTCGGCACGCCACGAAATGTAGACCTTCTCGCCCCACGTGATGGGACGTTCGTCCAGCATGAAGCGATTGTGCTGACGCGTCACGGCGACACGCCAATCAGGGGCGATGTTCACCCAATAGCGCGTATGGTCGCCCTGGTAGACGATGTCCTCCACTGTCGCGGGCAGGACATTCTGCTTGGGGCCTGTCTGCGGCTTATCGACTGATATCGAGAATTTCTCGGGACGGATGGAGACGTGGACTAGATCGCCCTTCGACTTCTTCTTGTCGTTGAAGCAGAGCAGAGGCGGCAATTCGGGAACGTTAAGCCAGCAGTATTCCGAATCGACGACTTCGGAGATGTATCCATCGAAGAAATTGGTGTCGCCGATGAATGCGGCGACGAAACTGGTTCTCGGCGCCTCGTAGATTTCGGCTGGGGTTCCGACCTGTTCGACACGTCCGTTGTGCATGACGGCGATGTGGTCGGAGATGCTCATCGCCTCGTTCTGGTCATGCGTGACATACATGAAGGTGATGCCTACTTCGTCGTGGATAAGCGACAGCTCCAGACTCATGCGCTGCCGTAGCTTCAGATCGAGCGCGGCCAGCGGTTCGTCCAGCAGAAGCACCTGCGGCTTGAGAATCAGCGCGCGAGCGATTGCAGTGCGCTGCTTCTGTCCGCCGGAAATCTGGTTAGGCTTCTTGTCCGCACATGCTTCCATCTGGATCATGGCAAGCATCTTGTCGACTTCGCGGTCGATTTCCTGCTTCGGGCGATTCCGGATCTTGAGACCGAACGCGATATTCTCGCGCACGGTCATGTGCGGAAACAATGCATAATTCTGGAAAACGGTGTTGACTTTTCTGATATTGGGCAGCTGATCGGTTATGTCCTCGCCGTCAAGCAGAATCCTTCCGCTGTCAGGAGAATCAAACCCTGCGAGCATTCTAAGAAGCGTAGTCTTTCCACATCCGCTCGGGCCCAAAATCGAAAAAATCTCACCCTTCTTGATATTGAGGGTGACATCATCTACCGCTTTCAGAGAACCGTATGACTTCGTCACGCGGTCGAACTTCAGAAATTCTTCCAACTCAACTGGTTCCTTAAGTTGCGTCAGCAGTGCTGAGAGTGGCTTATGCGCCCCTGTGGATTGCAACCCAAAGCAACCCGCGGGCAATCAAATAATATATATGTATATTGGTTGTCTGTTGCCATAATTTGCCACATGTTTTTTTATATAAACGGCAGGCGGAATTTCTGCGAACCGAAAGCGATTCAAGGCCTTTCGCAATTCGGAAATGCCAAAATGAATCTCTTTCGCTTTTCTCAGGACACAATTTCGCCATAAGCGAATAAATTATTCATAGGCATCCGCACGGCATCTGTTCTGCATGCTGTCCGTGTCCGCAATCCAGACTGTTCCATATACAACCATACACAAGACACATTTGCAAACCATGTCCAATCAAACATCCACACCGATCGCCGTCAACACCGACATTTGCAGCGGCGTTGGCTCTCCAGAACTGGCGCTTCGCGCAATCTCCGAAGGCGGATTCACACATCTTCACTGGTGCCATCAGTGGTGCACGGATTTTCTCTACAGCACCCATGAACTGAAGCAATACAAGGAGTGGTTCTCGCAATTGAATCTCAAACTGCTGGACATCCATGGTTCGCAAGGGCAGGAGAAGTGCTGGAATGCGACAGAGGAATACCGCAGAAAGGCAGGCGTGGAACTGGTCGTGAATCGCCTTGAGATGATGGACTATCTCGAGGGCACTGGCTCCCTTATGATGCATGCGCCTTGCATCCGCGACGGCTTCACGCAGGAGCAGATCGCGGAAGCGCGCAAAGGACACGAGGCGCTCCGACGCTCTCTTGACGAACTCATGCCTGTTCTGGAAAAATACGACGCATGCATCGCCATTGAAAACATGCCAGGAGACAGCTTTGAAATGATCGCAGCGATCATGAAGGACTATCCCGCGAAGCGAATTGGAATCACATACGACTCCGGCCACGGGCACATCGGCGCCGACAAGGGAATGGACAACATCGAAGCACTCAAGGACCGCCTCCAGGCGCTGCATCTGCACGACAACAACGGCAGCGGCGATCAGCATCAGCCGCCATTCTTCGGCACGCTTGATTGGCAACGCCTCGCGAAGATCATCAAGACGTCGTCATACGCGGCGACAGGCCGACCGCTAAGCTACGAGATCGCCATGGTCAACACGCCGTTCTTCCAGAAAGGCCTCGAAACACAGCCCTACGAAGCAATGGTGCAGTTCACGAAAGACGCCCATGAACGCATGATGAAGGTGCAGGCAATCTACGAAAATTTGTAAAAATATGGTTTACGTAGCACAATGCTGGGACGACGGCGTGAACACCGATGTCCGTCTGGTTGAACTCCTTCGGAAATACAACGCGAAGGCCACATTCAATCTCAATCCAGGCAACCTGTCGGAACATCGGACCGCTCCATTCTGGCGACACGGAAGAACATACGAATGGTCATACATGGGTTTCGTGCCAGGACATGTCGGATTGGACGAATTGACGGACATCTACGACGGCTTCCAGGTGGCATCGCATTGCATGAGACATGAAACGGTCACGCGAACGGATGACGACTGCGTCATCAAGGCCGCAATCGACGCGAAGCACTTTCTTGAAGACAAGTTCCAGCGCGAATGCCCTGGTTTCGCATGGCCATGCGGATTATTCAACGACAATGTGATAGAGCATCTCAAGGCAGCAGGATTCACGTACGGACGGACCACAAGAAACACCGACAACGTCCTTGCCTGCAAGGAATTCATGGCACTCGACAGTTCGTGCCATTTCCAAAGCAGGCTATTCTGGGAACAGTTCGACAAGGCAAAGGCGGCCAACGGCGTCTTCTACTTCTGGGGGCATTCCTATGAAATGATGGACTATCGCGAACTCTGGGAGCAGCTGGAAGATAAGTTGGCTGAACTGAACGCCGATCCAGAGGTAAAGTGGATCGACGTCTGCGACATCCCGAAACTCGCCGCCGATCGCAGATAATCCGCCGCGCGGCGCGTCTGACGCCCTCAAGAAAGCAACGACTTCCTACCGTCGGTTCCACATGGTTCAAAAAACGGCCTTTCTAGGGCCTGTTTTGCTCAGGTATATATATACGCAAAAGGCCCTCGACGCGCTTCTAGGGCCTTCCAGGGCCTCTGTACGCGATTTCCGCTTTTTAAAAGGGCTTTTTTCACGTCCAGCAGACGCAATTTCGCCCAAAAAGCGAATTCAGTTCACACGTGGACAACATGGCCATGTGTGAACATCGCATGCTATTTTTCTGCGGCTTCTTTTAATGCATTGGCCAAACCGCGCATCACTCTTACCGTATTGCCAAAGATGCGCTTCTCTTCGTCATCGAAATCCTTTATCTCCGCTTCCAAATCATCGAAGAGTTCATCGGCCGCAGCCGCATTCTCCAATATTTCCTGCCTCCGCGACACGGAAATCTCCGGCGGATTCTTTTTGATGTCCTGCGTCATTCCACTCAAGATCAACTGAAGCATGGCGGAACCGGCCTTGATGTCATTTCGTTCCTTTTCAGTTCCGTTGCGGAATCTATCAACCGCCTTGTATACTTCCTCCAGAATCCTGTCCTTGTCGGCATTCTGCAATGCCTTTCCTGCGACATCATCGCTTTCCTCTGCAAGCCAATTTCTTATGACACCGCCGAAATCCGTGGTGAAATCCATCATGGGATTGCCGCCTGCTTCTCCCGCGCTCTCCGTGCTCTCTGTTCCATCGGACGAGACCTCCATGCGGCGACGTCTTCTGCGCTCTTTTCTCGCAGGTTCGACCTCCCTGTCCACTTCTGCGCCGTCTTTCGTTGCACTCTCTACGACATTCGCAGCACCATCGTCTGCCTTAATTTCCGATGGTGTCTTTTTCGAGACCGCATCCTTGGCGAGAAACAGTCCACTTCCCACGCCAGCCATCAGCGCTATGGCAACAACAAGTATAAGCTCTTTCCGTTTCATGGTAATTGCAGAATGGTTTGTTTGAACAAAACTGTGTGTAATAATCTAACACATGAATATATATTCGTATTGTCTTGACAAAAAAAGAGGCACCCCTTTCGAGATGCCTCTTTTCAAGTCAGTAAATCAGATTACTGGTTGACGCTGATGCCATCACCGTAAACCGCGCTCTCGATGGAGACGCCGAAGAAGGTGTTGTACCAGACCTTGCCATTGTTGTCGCCTTTGGGAGTGCGGAGAGAACCGCAGCTAGCCATGGTGACGATCAGAGTTGCAGCGATTGCAGCGATTGCGAAAAATTTCTTCATGTTTTGCTCCTTTGGTTAGAGGGGATTTAAACTGCACCTTCTGGGTGCTTCTGTCTTAATATATATCTCCGAATAACGCATTGTCAAGACGACTTTGCAAAATTTCCATACTTTTTCAATCCATGTGGCTAGAATATCCGCAGAAGATATTTTTCTAGGTAATTTCGCCATTTTTCTTCTGGCGCCCCGTCATGGCATCAACGCATAGAGTCATGTTCGGAGCAGAGGTCTTTTCAAGCATTACATTCTGCGCACTGCTTCGTATCGTCAATGCTGCTTATAGCAGTTTCAGACAACATTCTCCTGCACAAATCATGAACATAACTCCTTACACTACGCCATTCAAATCACCCGACATTCTGCTCTCTCCAAGTGGACGCAAGGGAACATACAATTGTCTAGGCGTGGATTGTCCGTTCGTCTTCCAGCACCAGAGCAGATTTTTCATGCTGCATGTCGGATTCGACGGCGAAGGCTATCAGACAGCCTTGGCAGTCTCGGATGACCTGCTTCACTGGTCACACTATGCCAACGTGCTGGAACGTCAGGCTGGCAGAGCGTGGAACAGCGCCAATGCGGCCGGAATTTGGCTGCTGCGAAAGGAGGATACCCTGAATGAAGTGCCTGAATTGTTGAAATACGACGGAAAATACTGGATGCTGTATCATTCATATCCAGGCAAAGGTTATGAAGAAGGCGCTGCCGAAATGTCTTTCGCGACATGCGAGGACGATGACTTGCTGCATTGGACAAAGATGGATTCGCCTGTCTTTTCGTGGAAGGATGGAGCGTCATGGGAACGCGGCGGACTCTACAAGGGAGCTGTTTTCAGGCAGGCTGGACGATTCTACATGCTCTACAATGCGAAAAATGCCACGCAATGGCCGTGGATCGAACAGACTGGGCTGGCCTGTTCCGACGATCTGATGCACTGGACGCGCCTTGCGGATCATCCCGTGCTTGAAGTGCGCCCTGGCAAATGGGACAGTCTTTTTGTTTCAGATCCCTATCCTGTATATGACAACGGCAGATGGATATGCTTCTATTTCGGCAATGATTCCGCACATGCCCAGGAAGGCATTGCATGGTCGTACGATCTGATGCATTGGGAACGAAACGATGATCCCATCATTCCGCATGGTCCCAAAGGCTCGCACGACGAATGGCACGCTCACAAACCTTGCGTCGTCCGTCATGACGGAACGCTATACCATTTCTATACAGGCGTTCGGCCTGTTCGGCCAGACGATGTCGTGGCAGCTTTGCAACATCACGAATTCCGCGCCATCTATGTTGCCACGGACAGAAATCCTTCTATCTAGGACTGCTTTCTCAAGAACAGCCCTCCCCCAAAAACATTCATTTGGGACACTACATAAAATCAGCAAGGAAGAGAGGTTGATTCTAATGAAGTTCCGTGGTTTCTGCGGCTGCAAAAAGGCAGAACGGCTGGATGACGTATCATCCAGAACCCGTGAAGCCAGCCTGATGCTTATTATGCAACTGCCTGTTTGAAAGTCTGTTGTAACAAAACACAAAAGCCTGCCGCCCGTATGGTGAGTATTTTCACAAAAGACTGTCATGCAAATGG
>JAKSPA010000098.1 GCA_024405235.1 Lentisphaeria bacterium | reverse complement strand
GGGAACGCTGCCTGTGGCAGAGGGCATCAACGCCAAACTCATCGGCGAACCATGGTTCAAACACTTTGACAAGCCGCTCATTGACAAATATATTGAAGCGATGCACAAGGTGGCTGAAAACTACCATGAACTGCTTTCGATCAACACCGATGCAAGCAAGGTCGGCGGCGTGGCGCTCTCGCACAGAAAGACCAAGTAGGCCGAACGCCTTTCCGCTGGATTCATTGCAGTATCGATTCCTTTCTTTTCAGAAGAGTCTAAAATGCTTAGAGTAGGGTGCTCCAAAGTTGACATCACGCCTGACTTTCCTGCCTTTCTGCGTGGCTACGCAAGTCGCAAGGGATTGTCCGACGGCATAGAGGACAGACTGTCTGCAGGCGTGATGGTTCTTGACCAGGACGGAACTAGAATTCTTCTCTTGACAGTCGATTCGATCGGAATAGGAATTCGATACTGCGAACGGATATACAAAGCCATTGGAGAGCGCTTCGGCTATGGAGAGGATCGGATTTATCTTGCATCCTCCCATACGCATTTCGCACCAGGCTTCAGCGGCTACTGCGTCATCTTCCCTGACGGAGAACTGCCTGTCGGAAAGTATCCGCCAGACGACAGATACTACGACCTGTTCATAGTGCGGCTACTGTCTGGAATCGCAGAGGCTGAAAAAAATCTTGAGGACACGGAAATCGAGGAGACGGAGATTCCGGTGCCTGCGGTGCCTTTCAACCGCCGAACGATCAAACGCAGCGATGGCATGGTCGAGATGAGCTGGCTCTATCCCGACAATCCAGACGATTTCGAGTTCCAGAAGGTCGATCCCATGATGACCGTCTGGCGTTTCAAGACTCATGGCGTGAACAAGGCGATTCTTGCGCGCTTCGGATGCCATCCTGTGACTGGCGGATTCGACGAATATGCGATTTCAGCCGATTATCCTGGCCACTTCCAGACAATCGTTCAGCGCGAGTTCGGATGCCCTGGTTTCTTCCTGCAGGGGACTGCAGGAGATGTGGTGCCGATGCAGCGCAACGGCGAAAGCCGCAGAGACATCGCGGAAATTCTTGTGCGCTCGATCCGTCTTGCCGAGAGATCGTTCCGCAAGATAGAGTCGTTCAAATTGGCCGCGAAGGTCGTTCAAGTGCCAGCGATGCTGTCCACGACATGCCCAAGAGAAGAGGTCGAGACGCATCTTGCCAAAGTCTTTGAAGACAATTCTGGCGACGGATTCGATGTGGAGAAATGCATCAAGGGCGTTTACGAATACGAGAATGCTGTTGCCTATCCGCAGGACAATACGGAATTGCCGCTACGGCTCATGCGTCTTGGCGACAAAGTGCTGGTGGGAATGCCCTTCGAAGTGCTGACTGAAATCGGTCTGCGCCTGAGAAAGGCATGTCCCAACGCGATTCTGACGACGATAACAGGCGGCTACGAAGGCTATCTGCCGCTGGCGGTGGATTATCCGCACGGCGGTTATGAGACGACTCTAGGGCCTTATTTCCAGCAGGGGACGGGCGACAGGTTTCTTCTGGCTGCGATTGATGCCGTAAAGGCGTTTGACAAGGAGTCGTAGAGAATAAATCGACGTGTGCGGTCGGCCGATACGAAAAGAACCATGCATTCAAGAACAAACGAAATTCTGTCACGCGTTCGCAAGATGATTCAGGAGGGCGAATTCGCCTCTGGATTCCTGCCCTCCGAACGTGAATTGTGCGAAGAACTCGACATAAGCCGCGGCACGCTTCGTGCGATTTACCGCAATCTGGAGGATGAGAAACTCATTCGTAGGATTCCAGGCAGGGGAATGAAGGTCCTTTCAATTTTCGAACGTGTCGAACAGCACAAGATTCTTCTTGTTCTGCCGAGCAAGGGCATTCGCGCCACTGAAATCGCAAGCATTCTACAGGGGGCGGCGACGGCCGCCGAAGAGGAAAATGCCGAACTGGTTCTCTTCTTTCAGGACAAGAACGCCGACTGTTCCAGACTCGCCGCAAGAATTCATGAGACGCCGTGGGACGGCGTGGTCTTCGTGGAGGATTTTCCACATGCGATAATCAAGACGCTTGATGCCGCCAAATGCCGCTACTGCATTGCGAACTACGAGGAGGGCGAGAAACTTCCCGCATGCCGCGTGGATTTCCGCGCGGTCGGACGCGTGGCAGGTGGCTATCTTGTCAAAAAGGGCTTCAAACGGATAGGATTCATCGGCGGCGGCGCCAAGTGCTTCCATTATCACGAGATGCTTGCCGGACTGAAAGGGGCTCTGGCGGAGGAGGATCTTCGTGTGGAGGAGGGGTTCGTGTTCAATTTCGAGAAAGACGACGATGCGAAGAACTGCGCCGTCATAGCTAAGGCGCTTGAAGGGCATGTCGGCGAAAGAATCGCCTTCTTTGCGGGACGAGACCATTGGGCGCGTCCGCTGTATCGTGCATGCCGTTCGCTTTCGCTGGGCATTCCCGACGATGTTGCTGTAATAGGATATGATGGTCTTTCATGGGAAGAAGCCGCTGTCAACGGCCTTTCTACCATCATGCAGCCTGCTTTGGAAACAGGCGCCGCGGCGGTTCATGCGATTTGCAATGGCGATGCGACTCTCACGGCCGATGATACCGTGCTGCTGCCGCCTGGACAATTAATCGAACGCAATTCCGTAGAGAAAAGAAGCGATTTGCCATAATCTAAGGAAAAATACCGACAAATACAATTGCAATCATCTAAAACAAGTTTAAATTCCATTTCTGCAACCCTCAAAAACGAGAAGTTTTTTATGCCGACACCAATCAAAGTTGCCATAATCGGCTTGGACACAAGCCATTCCGTCGAACTGCCAAAACTGATGCTGGATCAGAGCGTTGCGCCTGACCTGCGTATTGCAGGCATGGTCCCGACTCGTGCGCTGCGATTCGACACGCCGTTCCAGAGTCAGGAAGGGCTTGACAAGCGTCAGGCGTATCTGGAAAGCCTTGGCATGATGGTCACAACCGATTTCGATACGGCTGTTGCGGATTGCGATGCAATCCTTCTGGAAATCAACGATCCTGCATTCCATCTGGAATATTTCAGAAAATCAGCTGGGCTTGGAAAGCCGATCTTTCTGGACAAGCCATTCGCGGACACTCTCGACAATGCACGCGAAATAGAAAAAATAGCGGCTGAAAACAAGACCGTCTATTTCACTGCAAGCTGCCTGCGCTTCTGCCCTGGCATTCAGGAGGCGCATAAGACAGTGGCCGCACCGAAGGAGGGATTGATCTGGGGACCGCTTGGAAAGGCTCCGGCTGGTTCAAGCATTGTCTGGTATGGCGTTCATGCGACGGAAATGCTCGAATTCGTCATGGGCACGGGCGCCATCAGTGCACAGACATGCCAGAATGCGGCAGGCTGCATGGTGGTCGTGAATTATGCAGACGGACGCCGCGGCGTCATTTCGCTCGGCAACGGCTGCTATCAGTACGGCGGTGTTCTGCGCGATCTTGAGAACCAGCCGCTGCTCTTCGAGGAACAGCTCAGCGGCGCCTTCTATCGTCCGCTTCTGGTTCAAGTCGAAGAGTTCTTCCGCACAGGCAAGGCGCCAGTCGAAATTGCGGATTCTTTCGAAGTGATGGCGATTCTAGAGGCTGCGGACAAGTCCGCCGTCTCAGGCCGTCCTGAACCGATTTACACGAAGTAGTCGTTCTCTTGCAGAATGGAGATTCATCAATGAAGAAAATCAGAATCGGAATCATCGGACAAGGGCGAAGTGGTTGGGACATCCATGGGGCAGGTTTGACCCGCCCGAAACTGCGCGAATGCTTTCAAGTCGTAGCGGTCTGCGACAGGATAAAGGAGCGTACGGAGGACGCCGTCAAGGCGCATGGCTGCAAGGCCTATACCGATTATAAGGAACTGCTCAACGATCCGAAAGTGGATCTGGTTGTCAATTCCACGCAGAGTCTCGACCACATTCCCGTATCCATAGAGGCGCTTAAGGCCGGCAAGATGGTTCTCTGCGAGAAGCCGCTTGGCCGCCATGTCGCCGATGTCGAGAAACTGGAATCCGTGATCAAGAAGACAGGCAAGTTCTTTGCTGTTTTCCAGCAGAGTCGTTTTGCGCCGACCTACAGGAAGGTCCTTGAGATCATGAATTCAGGCCTGCTTGGCCGCATCGTGATGGTCAAGATCGCATTCAACGGCTTTGCGCGCCGCTGGGACTGGCAGACATTGCAGGAGATGTGCGCGGGAAGCCTCCTGAACACAGGGCCGCATCCGCTGGACCAGGCGCTTCAGCTGATGGGCGACGTCGATCCCGAAAAGATCACATGCTACATGGACAGAGCCAATACTTTTGGCGATGCGGAGGACCACGTGAAGCTCCTGATGAGCGCAAAGGGGCATCCGGTGATTGATCTGGAGGTCTCGTCCTGCACGCATTTCCAGCAGTATGTCTATCAGGTCTATGGAACCAACGGCAGTCTCTCAGGCGATCATAACAAGTTGCAGTGGACGTGGTTTGATCCTGCGGAGGCGCCAGTGCAGAAACTCGTTCGCGAGCCGCTGCCTGGCAGGGCATACTGCACGGAACCGCTGAACTTCTACGAAGGCTCCTGGCAGACTTCCGAAGAGGGCGCAGGATTCCAGTCCCGCGTTGAAAAATTCTACCTTAACCTCTACAGTGCAATTACTAAAGGAACGCCACTGGAGGTGCCGCTCTATCAGGTCAAACGCCAGATAGCGGTCATAGAAGAGTGCCATCGTCAGAATCCTCTTTCAAAACTAAGGAAATAACATCATGTTGAACGTTCACATTTACGAAAACAAAGTCGAAAGCGGCAAAGCAGGTGCCGCACGCGGCGCCGAACTGATCCGCAAGGCAATTGCCGAATTCGGCACGGCGAACATCGTCGTCGCCACCGCTCCGAGCCAGAACGAAATGTACGATGCTTTGGTCGCCGAAAAGGACATCGACTGGGGCAAGGTGAATATCTTCCATCTGGACGAATACATCGGTCTGGACGAGAACCATCCTGCTTCCTTCCGTTTCAATCTGCGCAAGGCCTTCATCGACCGCCTGCCGCAGAAGCCCCTCAAGTTCCATCCCGTGCAGGGCGAGAATCCAGACCCGCAGGCTGTCTGCGATGGGCTGGAGAAGGAGATCGCGCCTCTTCGCATCGATGTCGCGTTCATCGGCATCGGTGAAAACGGCCACATCGCTTTCAACGATCCACCTGCGGATTTCGAGACGAAGCGCTCCTATCTGCCAGTGAAGCTGGACGAAGTCTGCCGTCATCAGCAGTATGCTGAAGGATGGTTCCCCTCGATGGACGCAGTGCCGAAAATCGCCATTTCCATGAGCGTTCCGCAGATCTTCAAGGCGAAGGCGATCATCAACACCGTTCCAGACACCCGCAAGGCCGCCGCCGTCGCCGCCGCCGTTGAGGGTCCCGTCACCAACATGTGCCCTGCGAGCATTCTCCAGACGCATCCTGAATGCCATCTCTATCTGGACAAGCCGGCCGCGAGCCTTCTGAAGGGAACATACTGAAATGGTAAAGAATCCTGGTTGGGTGGATCTGCAGGTCAACGGACACAACGGCGTTGATTTCAATGCGCCTGGCCTGCAGGTCGATGAAGTGCTTCGCGCCGCAGAGGAACTGCAGGCCGCCGGAACCGCAATCTTTCTGCCGACGCTGGTGACAAATCCGATGAGTCTCTTCCGCGAGAGCTCGGCGGCCATCATGAAGGCGGTTGAAAAATACCATCTGGAGAAGGTCATACCAGGCCTGCATCTGGAGGGACCATTCCTGTCCGGAAAGGCAATCGGTTCGCATCAGCCGCAGTATCTGCAGACCTTCACGCCTGAGAACGTCAAGGCGCTTTACGAAGCCTGCGGCGGTTTTATCCGTCTGATGACTGTCAGCGCGGAAGCGGAAGGACTCGCAGAAGGCATTCAGGCCGCGCGTGAGTTGGGCATCAAAGTCTCCGTCGGACATCACATGGCAGGCTATGCGCAGGTGCGTGCTGCCGCCGATGCAGGCGCAGAGTTTCTGACGCATCTCGGAAACGGCTGCCCGAATCTCATGGGACGACACGAGAATCCGCTGCTGGCGGGACTCGCCGAAGAGCGTCTGACAACGTTCATCATCACAGACGGACATCATCTGCCGCCGGAACTCATCAAAGTGATTCTGAAGGTCAAAGGCGCCGCAAAGACAATTGTCACAAGCGATTCCTGCTCCGCATGCGGCTTCCCGCCAGGCAAGTACAAATGGTGCGGAATGGACGCCGAACTGGAACCGTGCGGACGATTCTACAATGTCGAACGGCAGTGTCTTATCGCTGCGGTCGCCACGATGAACCAGTGCATGGAGTTCCTCGCGTCGCTGAACATACTCACCGACGACGAACTCGTGATGGTCGGAAGAACCAATCCGCTCAAGGCGCTCGAAGGCATCTGACGCGGTATTTCCGCGCAACCCCTATGGCCGTTGGTGTGCCATAGGGGTGGTCCAGCACCGGACAGAGGCGCAAGTCGCTTTTTTCATTCGCTATGTTCCCCAAGAGGGTAGCTACTGCCTGCGGCGCATACTGCGCCTGACGGCGCCAGGAGGGCGGCGTGAACGCCCGTACTGCCGCATTGTGCTGCGCCCAATGCGGCTTA
>JAKSPA010000097.1 GCA_024405235.1 Lentisphaeria bacterium | reverse complement strand
TATGCCGCCGCCATGGTTCAGCAGCTTCTCCTCCATGGAACAATACACATCGACGCCATGCGTCGCCCCAAAGGCGTCGCACGCGGCTTTAACCTGCTCGCCGAGATAGCACGCATTGGCGACAAGAACGCTCAAATCCGGCACGGCAAGCAATTCAGTCAACGCAAGATCGAGAAGCGGTATTCCGCAAAACGGAAGCAACGCCTTCGGACGAACAAGCGTGGCAGGACGGCTTCGACGGCCTTCGCCTGCCGCCAGGACAAATCCACAAATTCCAGACATTTTCTTTTCAGTTTTTAAAGGTCACGGCACCGCTTCAAAGACACAGAAACGACCGAGTTTCACGCGGCCATCGGCGGCCTCGGCACTTTCCGATTCGAGAGAAAAACGCACGAACCACGGCGGCCCTTCGTGCGGCATCGACGCATCGAGCACGGGACGACCATTCGCAAGCAGCATCAGCGTCCCGTCTATCGGCAGAAGGCGGATGCCCCACGTGACATCGCCGTTTGGCGTGCCATCTAGCACAGTCGTCTCGGAAAAGACTCCTCTCGGCGTCAAAACGCATCTGACTCTGTCAACGACGCTCTTCGTCGAATCCAGAAACTCAACGACGAAATTCGCACGTCCGACGTTGCATGTCGCCTCGATGTACATTTCAAAATTTTCGGAGACGATTCTGTCGTCGGACGAGACAGTGGCTGAAATGCCTTCCGCACCGCAATCCATACGGCCGAATTTATAGCGCATTGTACTGTCCGTCGGTGGGATTCGCTCATACCATGCCTGGTGGAGTTCGCCATATCCCTCCGGCCAGATGCTTTTCGGAGCGCTCTTCTTCCACGAAACGCTCCAAGCCCATAGCAAAATAGCCGCCACGAAAACGATTTGTCCACCTATCATGCACGAACGCAGGCGTTTCTGTATGCGTCGTTGACGTTCTGCCGGATTGCTCACGGCATCGAATGCCTCCCTGAAATCCTCCGCGTTCTGAAACCGACGCTCATTCGATTCGGAACACGCGTGCTCCAGAATGAACTCATTGAGAGCGCGCACGCTCGCGTCTTTCATCAGCTTCTCTGGAATCCGCGGGAATTCGCCTGCGCTGAGTCCCGTGAACATCGTGTAAAGAATCTTGCCGAGCGCATAGACATCCATCTCCGTCGATGCACACGAGATGCCCTGTGGAATGAACTCGCGCGTTCCGATAAGCGCGTTGTCTGTTCTGAACGATGTCACCAGGCCCAGATCGCCGATCTTCAATCGTCCGCGAACGAAATAGATGTTGCCTGGCTTGAGATCGCGATGAAGCAACCCCTTGCCATGCAATTCCGAAACGCCGTCCAGCAGCTGGTGCATGAAATCGACAATCTGTCTGACAGGCAGAGCGCCATTGCGCTCCACCCACGCTTCGAGACTGGCGGCACAATAGTCGTCCGATGTATTCGGATCATTCAGATTGTCGGCCAATTCCATCGAATAGCGCAGCGGTTCACCGCTTGGCGAAATCTGATGTATCGCAAGAAGATGGTCGCCGCCGCACTGGAATTTCTCAAGATAGCATTCAAGACCGCAGCGTTCGCGCTCCTGAGCTTCAGCGGGAATTTGCGGACTCACCGCCTTCACGGCCAGTTCACGACGCGCCGAATCGCGCCCAAGAAAGACAGTTCCGTATGCGCCCGAACTTATCTTTCTTAGCGTGATCACTCCTTCCAGCAACCGCGGAAGCGGCTCTTGGAAAACTACACTGGCAGAACTTTCTGGCATCATCCACTAACTTTAATATCTTAGTGAAATTCTGCAGGTTCTTTCTTGAAATAAACTACGGAAAACAATTCTCAATTCAATTCTCAATTCTCAATTCTCAATTCTCAATGCTCAATTAAAATTTCAGAGAATTGAGAATTGAGCATTGAATTGATCATTCGCGCGGGAGTCTCATCGTCGCCGACGCTTCGTTGGAATACTTCTGATAGGCTTTGAGTTCTTTGCCCAAACGGCACTGTTCATCCAACTCACGCTTCAGGCAATCCGCCTTCTTAGAGCATTCCGTGCATTTTTTCAGATGCCGTCTGCGCATCCATGCGGCAAAGACGCCACAATCTCCCGAAAGAAGCTCCTGAATCTGAAATTCAGACAAATGACACATCACTCCTCCTCCAATTGCGATACAATCTTGCGCATCGCGTCCGTAACGGCCGTTATATCGTTATAGACAGTTGCAAGCGACACATTCTGCATTTGTGAAATCCGCTTCGGCGAAACGCCATCCATGCGGACGGCTATGAACGCCTGAATCTGACGAGAAGGCAATTCGCGCTTGACCTGCTGAAACGCTTCGTTCAACAGGCACATGCGGTATTCTTTCTGCATGGACGCCTCGGCATTCTCATCCGCTATATCAAATTCCTTGCCGTCGGAATTCTCGGTGGGAACTTCACGACGGCGCTTCATTTCGCGAAGCATCGTGATTGCTTCATTGCTCACTATGCGACAAAAATAGTCGCGGAAACGACCTTTGCTTCGATCGTAGGATAGTATTGCATGACCACCCTGCCCGACTGAAGACGTGAAGCATTTGGACATGACGCGGCTCAAAAGGTCATCCAAATCCATGGGCGAAAAACCATAGCGTTTCCCGCACATGTAAACCAGAACCTTGTAGCGGTCATAGAAATGCTGCCAGGCATTGGAGTCGTTTCTGCCAACGCCTGACAGCATGCTGCAACTTGTAGCGTCAATTTCCATCGAAAATCACGGATAGACGACTTGAGTCGGAGTGACCACGCGCGGCGTGGTGTAGATCACCTGAGGCTGCTGAACCACGGGAGCGGGCTGCTGAACGTAGATCACTTGCGGTTGCTGAACCACCGGAGCGGGCTGCTGGATCACTACAGGCGCGGGCTGCTGGACAACCACAGGAGCGGGCGGTGGGGGCGGTGGAGGAGCAATGACCGTCGTCTTGGGCGCAAGCGCTTCGGCCGCGATGTCGAGAACGCCAAGCGTGACGCCTGTCACAAGAGCGCCTGCAAGCCAGTTGCCGGTATGATGATGCCCATGACCACCATGATGAACCACTGGAGCGGGACGGAAATGGGCGGGACCATGACCGCCGCGACCGCCGAAACCGCGACCGCCAGGTCCGTGACCGCCTGCGAAGACATTGCCGCACAGAACAAACAACGCCACTATTACCAAAAGACCTTTTGCGATTTTCTTCATCTTGTTTTCTCCTTTTTTGATTTGTCTAACAAATTCCTTTTTCACAAACGGAATTTTTATCCGTCACACCTATAATACGCTTGTCGTTTTCGTTTTTCTAACATTTGTTTTAAAAATCAGTATTATTTTTTTGCAAATCTACCTTTTCCAACTGTGTTTTTAGGTCAAAAAGTACTGCATTCATGGCAGTTTTCATCAATTGCGCATATCTGGAGGCATCTTCGCCAACTCTTGCGTATAGGAAATGAACCGTGCTGTCCTTTCCTTCGAACCTGTATCTCCAAATAGGCCTTCCGGTTTGAAGATCGATGATTCTGAATGTAATTCCGAGTTTGTTGTGCGAGACAGCGTCAGGGAAACCGATGAGCCACAGCGCAGGCGCCAGAAGATATGTGACGCCGTAAGTGATTCTTTCGCCTTGATATTCTGTGGACCAGATGCTTCCGGTGAAGATGTATCTTGTCTCGGCGTTTTCACGCGATTCAGCGCTCTTGACCTCCTGGAAGAAAGTGGAGGCCTCAAGGCTCTTGACAGCCGCCTCCGCCAGTTCCTTGTCCCACTGGCACCAGAAGCTTCCGAGAGTGGCCAGACTGCCTTCGTCATTCGCTTCAGGCTTCACTCTGCTGATCCATGCATACGGCATGAACGGAAGCCATCCTGTGGCGAAGGAGCCGCGTTTCATCAGCAGCGGCATAACGGACGCTTCTTCGCCCTCTTCTCCCGCCATGACTCTAGGGACACGGATGTCCCTGAACGGCACAACGGTGATCGGCGGCAGTTTCTGCGGCAACGTCATGTGCAGCATCATACCCTCTGAAGCTGCGTAGTCGAACTTGGCTGTAGAAGCGCAAGCCACGCAAAAGCAGCCGATTGCACATACAACAAACGCCTGCGTCAGCAATTTCGCGAAATTGTTTTTTTTCATCGTCTGAAGTCCCTCATCGCCTGTTCAAGTCCCATGCGAAGCGCAGCCTGTCCGAAGAGATTCCTATCGACTCTGCCATCCTTTGTGCAGGCATCGACTTCATCGGAGGTCACCACTCGTTGAAACGGCATGACGACCGCGCTTTCGGAATCGCTCTTCCACAACTGTATCTCGCCACTGATTTCCACTAGCAGAAAAGGCTGGCCTGGAATGCGGCGACGGTCCGCACGGCGGCTTGTCTGGCGCCCTTCCTGCATGTTGTATCTTTTTATCGTCAATTGCACCAAAGCGACGCATTTCAGTTCGTCGCGCAAGCTCTGAGCCTGCTTTGCGCTCAGATCCGACAAGCGGATTACGCCGACTCGACTCAATGCGGCGTCCGCCTCCGACTTGCCCAGCACCCTGCACGAGTGGGAAAGAATCGCCGTCGTCAACGCGTCATAGCAAGCCGTATAGGATTTATACGGCATTGTCGGCACCAATGAAACTGTGCTGAAAAGCGCCACCATCGGCTGTTCGGCACTTTCGCCAAGCAATCGTTCAGAAAGGCCTGGCAGAAGAGAATCCGGATTCAAAGGTCCCGTCAATTGCATAACATATCTCTTTCCAGAATCAGCGACGCCATCTGCTTTGTCTGGCATCGTGATTTCCAGAAAAAAAGTGCCCATATTCGAATAGACACGGCTCAGAACCATCCCGTCAAGCGATTCCGACCTGCAAATTCCACAGTAGTCTTCCTTTGTCTTTGATGGGAAATACCGCTTGCCGATACTACGGACCTTTCCTTCTGGCACAACCTGCCAGCCGCTATGTATGAGATTGGCTTCGACCACATGGCGCACGCCTTCAAGATTCTCACGGCTGATGCGCTCGTCGGAACACTCAACTGAGAGAACCGCGACAGACGGCATGCCGTAAAGCAATGCAATGCAGCAGAAAAGAATGAGCAGTATTATTTTTTTCATCTCGTCATGCAAAAAACAGACTTAGTTCAAAGTACTTATTATACGCGCTTTTTTCTCTTTTCTCTAACATTTCGTGATTTTTACATGTTTTTTTTCTAAAAAGTTATAGCCACGCTAGGCATAGTGCCGCGCAGCCGCACCGCGGACAGAATCAGAACCTCTAGCCACTGCCGCCTGAGTAATAGGTAAAAAAAAAGGCCCTCGCGAGAGGGCCTTTTTGAAAAAATGGTGCGAGAGGCGGGACTTGAACCCGCACGCCTTGCGGCACAAGAACCTAAATCTTGGGCGTCTGCCAATTCCGCCACTCTCGCGCTGATTGCCTTCGATGAAAAACTCCTGAAAATGAAAAAACCCCGAGCCGTTAAAGACCAGGGGTTTCAAGAGCTTGGTACCAGAGAAAGGACTTGAACCTTCACGGGCGTAAGCCCACTGCGACCTGAACGCAGCGCGTCTGCCAATTCCGCCACTCTGGCTTGGAAAGCGCGCTTACTGTAAACCTTTTTTGAAGGATTGCAAGTCACAAGACGAAGATTTCTGCAAATTATTATGAAAAATCATTCGAATTCGTCAAAAGCAAGCGCAGTCAGGAAGTGCCTATATGCCCTTTTTGTATTTTTTCAGGACGCAGAAGAGGTAAACACCAAGCATGATGTTCGTAACCACCCATGAAAGCGGATATGACAGCATAAGGAACTGGAGCGTATTGTCATGAGGCAATGCGTCGAACACCCAAAGGCTTCTGAAACCGCAGCTGCCCATGCTCCTGATGATCGTATTCAACACGGAACGCCCCATGCCGCTGAGCACACCGCCGAAAACATCCTGTATGTTGAAGATGAAATAGGTCAGGAAGACGATCCTCATGCGCTGCATCCCCCAATCTATCACCGTTTGATCGTTGTTGAACAGCCCTATCAGCGACTCTCCGAAGGCATAGCCGCCAAAGCCCAGAATCATCATTCCCAAGATGCCCATCGTCAAAGCGCCTGCGATGCATTTTCTGATGCGGTCGTATTTCTTCGCGCCGTAGTTCTGGCCGACAAACGATATCGTGGCGGTGCTGACGCTTCCTGACCACGTGCAGACCATGCCCTCCAATGCTATGTCGGCCGCACATCCAGCGACACAATACGAACCGAATGAATTGATGGACGTCATGATTATGACATTGGAGAAGGAGAAGCAACTGCCTCTTATGCCTGCCGGAACGCCTATATACAATATTCTGCCCAATATGCGGAAATCCATGCACAATTCACGGAAACTCAGAGTGACGCCCTCGCCGGTTCGCGAAAGCACCACGCAGACCATTATCGCCGAAAGGATGCGCGAAAGCACCGTTGCATACGCCACACCGTCCACATCCATGTTGCAGCGAATGACAAAGAACATATTCATCAGAAGATTGAACAATCCGGCGATCAGCAGGATGTACATCGGCCGTTTGGTGTCTCCGACCGCGCGCAGAACAGCGGAACCGATATTGAATATCTGCAGGAACGGCATTCCAAGAAACAGAATACGCATATACACGATCGC
>JAKSPA010000096.1 GCA_024405235.1 Lentisphaeria bacterium | reverse complement strand
CCGAATGCCGAGATGAAGCCATACGGCGCAATCCGTCTCGCAGGAAAACTCTCCATGCTTGAAGACGACACGCGTACGCATCTTACCTTCAAGACGGATTTCGAGCAGACGCTCAATCTGAAGCTGACGCTTGACATTCTCAAGCGCAATGTCGGAATGTCTCTTTCCAGACGCACCGAACTCAATCAGCTGCCGCTGATTAGCGGCGGCGATTTGAACGATCCGGCGGTTTACGCAATGTTCAGTCGCACGCTTCTGGCGGGACAGTATCTGATGGACCACGGAAAGGATCCGACTCCCGAAATCGCGGCAGTCATCGACGAAGAGGCGATCAGCTATTTTGCTGCGACGACGAAGCATTACAGCGTTCCTGAAAACCAGAAGTTCATGTATAACCACGAAGGCGAATACCGTCCTGCTTCCAGAGCGATCCAGCCGGTTTCAGGCGATCTCCTCTACTATCAGCGCATTCCGCTTGGACAGTTCGGCGCGCCAGTCGATGTGGTTTTGCTTGACGACGTGATCGCCAATCCAGACCGCTACAAGATGGTCATCTTCCTGAACGCCGTGAAGGACAAGCCGGAACTCAGAAAGGCCATCGCGGGCCTGCGTGAAAAGGGCAAGACGATCGTGTTCACTTATGGCACAGGATTCATCGGCGACGACGGTGTGGATTTGAATGCGATTTCCGAATGCACAGGCATGAACATCGTTGCGGCGCAGCCTGGCAATGCGATGGTGAAATTCAACGACGGCTCCAAGGGCGGTCGCGAGTATCCGCTGCAGACGCGCTTCTGCGTGGCAGACGGCGAGGCCGAGGCTCTTGGCAGCTATCCCGACAGTTTTGAAGTCGCCGTGGCCTCCAAAAATGGCTCGTATTTCTATGGTGCTCCGGAACTGGATCAGAACTTCCTGCGTGAAGTCGCCCGAAAAGCGGGAGCGCATGTTTTCATCGAAACGAACGACAATCTCTACGCAAGCAGAGACGTGATCAGCATCCATGCCGCATTTGCGGGACACAAGACCATCGCGTTCTCGGAAACCGCCGATGTCGTCGATATCTTTACGAAGGAAGTGGTTGCGCGTGGCGTCAAATCTTTCGAAATCGACATGAAGGCCTTCGATACGCGCGTTTTCCTTGTCGGAAATGCGGATGAGATCTTGAAGGCGCTTGAATAAGGGAGTTTCGCGTGCTTAGGATAGGTGTAGTTGGTCATGGAATCCGCGTCGGCGCTTTTCTGAAGACGACGTTGAACGAAATCGCGCCGGATTTCCGAATCGTGGGCGTCGTCGATCCAGACGAAAAGCGTGCTCGCGGATTCATGCGCGACTGCGACAGGAGCGATGCGAAATTCTACGAAAGCATAGACCAGATGGTTCGCGAGGCGAGGCCCGACGGCATTTTTGTGGGAACGCGTTGCAATCTCCACACGCCTGTCGCCATCGAACTTGCCAAATACGGCATTCCGATTTTTCTGGAAAAGCCTGTGGCGCATTCGATGGAACAGGCGCTGGCGCTGGAGGCCGCGTTTGCGAAATCCACCACGCCTGTGCTTGTGAGTTTCCCGCTTCGCGTCGCACCTCTGTGTGTGCGCGCGAAGGAGATGATAGACAGCGGCGCAATAGGCGACGTGATGCATATAACTGGTTTGAATTACGTTCCTTACGGAACCGGTTACTACGAATACGGTTATCGCAGCTACGAAATCACTCAAGGACTCTTCCTGCAGAAGGCGACTCATGATTTCGACTACATCATGGAATTGGCTGGCGCGCCGATCACCAGAATTTCAGCGAACTGGCTGAGAGGACGGATTTTCGGCGGCGACAAGTCGCCCGAATTGATGTGTTCGCAATGCGCAGAGGCACGCAACTGCCTTGAGAGTCCGGCAAATCGCATACGGAATCAATCAGGAGGGACAACGGAAGACCACCTGTGCGTATTCAGCAGTGCCTGCGGCAATCTGAGGGACGGCATCAACGAGGAGGCTTCGAATTCCATCTTCGAATTTGCAAACGGCGCAATCGGAACATACGCGCAGCTTGTCTTCGTTCGACGCGAGGGCGTTCGTGGATCTATCGTCACTGGTCCAAAAGGCAAGATATCTTTTGATTGGTATGCAAACGAGTTGCATTTCGTCGAACATCATCGGCCATTCGACAACACGGTGACGCCTTCCAAAGGCATGGAGCATTTCGGGGGCGACGTGGAATTGGCGCGGAATTTCGTTGACATGATTCGCGGCGGCGCTCCGTCATTGGCGCCGATACAGGCAGGTCTGAGAAGCGTTTATACATGCCTCGCGGCACGAGAGGCCGCTCAGACAGGCAAATGGGTGGATGTAAGGCAGGTTGGCTTCTGACGATGTTTCGAATGGCGGTCCCGCAGGAAATGCAAAGGGGACCGCAAAGAGGATTGCGCCGCCATAGAGGAGTGTGATTTAGGGAATATGCTGAAGAAAAAAAACAGTTTGTTTGTGGTTTTTTGCGTTCTGTTCTGCACGATATTGTGCACGGCTGGCGAAAAGAAACTCATCGCGCATAGCTGGGACCTTCTGTGGGTGACACCACAGCAGATTTGCGACAACATCGAAGCGCTCGAGGCGCTGCCGCTGGACGGCATTGCCATCCGCTGCTATGCGAGGAAGGACGATGGCGAATTGCTGAATTTCACATCAGCCATGGATTCCGAGCCCTGGCGGAAGGAGTGGCTGGAGTATATGCTGCCCTCCCTGAAACGCATCTGCGGCGGACGATTGACGGACAATTTTCTGACGACATTCTGGAATCCGAAGAAGCGCATTCCGTGGGACGACGATGTCCGCTGGGAGGCGGTGGCGCGGAATTTCGGCTTGGCCGCATGGCTGGCGAAGGAGTGCGGCGCCAGAGGACTTCTCATGGATTCCGAAGACTATCCCAAGACGCAGCAGTATTTCTTCCAGCCCGCTCTGGATGGCGACAGCTACCACGCGGCGGCGGCGCTGGCACGGAAGCGCGGCGCGCAGCTGATGGCTGCCATTGGAAGGGAATATCCTGATGGCGTCATACTCTCCTTCTGGCTGTTCACCATGAATCCGGAACTCTATATGTCTGATGCGTCGTCGAAGAGCGTGGAAGAGAGCGGAAATTTGTGGATTCCTTTTCTCAATGGCATGTTGGATGCGATTCCATCGGATTTCACGCTGGTGGACGCGACGGAAAACGGCTATTATTTCCACGCGGAAAAAATGGAATTCATTCAGGCAGGCTATGGCCTGACGCGTCACGCCGTGAAATTGGTCTCTCCTGAAAACCGTACGAAGTTCTTCTCGCAGGTGAAAGTCGGCTTCGGTTTCTATATGGACATGTATACCAATGACGAATTCACGAATGGAAAGCAGAATATCTACTACATGCCGCCCAAGGACGGCTCGCGTCTAAAGGCACTTGCCGCAAATCTGACGCAGGGGATGGAATGCGCAGACGAATACTGCTGGCTCTACGGCGAGAAATTCAATTGGATTGCGTGGGATTACAAGGGCCAGAAGGGCAAGGTGGATCCGACGTGGGAGGAAAAGCTTCCGAATGTCTATCGCGTTCTGCAGCGCCTGCGCGAACCACGGAATACGTTGCAGGAAGATTTCAGGCAGGCGTCGGCGAATGGTGCTCTGGTGGATATCATGCCTGCGGAATCTTCGGCGGACTGGGGCTTCTGGAGCAGAAAGATGGACGTGGGAAGCCGTGTGGTGAAAGACGGATGCATGAATTTCACGGGCGTTTCGGCGGCCTGTGCGGTTCTGGATGTGCCGCATCTGAAGAGCAGCTGCGTCTATGCCGTTCAGGCGTGGGCGAAGGGGCAGGGCAAGCTTGGCATTCGTGTCCGCTGGAAGAAGGACGGCGAATGGGTGTTTCAGGAAAAGGATGTGTTGGTGAATTTTGGTGCAGCGGATGCAGAAGGCTGGAGGATGGCTCTGGAGTTCGTGACGGTGCCCGAAGGAGCGAATATGATGTCCATTCTTCTGTATGCCGATCAGACGGCGGAGGAGAGTTGTGTATTCCGCAGGCCGCAGGTCTTTGACATGGATTTGCCGTAGGCGTGAAGCATGGTGAACCAACGGCACGGCATGAAGCCCAGATGGCGGTGATTCCAACATAAATTACTTTTAATAAAGGTGTTATGCTTTTCGCAGGACGGTTGTAAGACATATATCATTTGAGTCTGATCATTATTTGCAGGATTTGAGCTTCATGGATTCAGGAATGGCTTTGCGGTGTTTTTGCCGTCAAGTCCGATTGTGTTTATATGCGCTATATTATATAGAAAGAACCAAATAAACGAAATTTGTTAAATTTTACTGTTATGAAAATTTCCGAATACTTGAATCCGAGCCTTATAAAGTTGAATCTGGAGAGTCTGACAAAGGAAGAACTCTTTCCGGAAATGGTTCAGCTTTTCGTCAAGAATGGTCTTGTGAAGGATGCGGCGGCTGCAGTCCGTATTCTCGAGGAGCGCGAAGAGAAGATGTCAACGGGCGTTGGCAATGGCATTGGCCTTCCGCACGGCAAGCTTCCTGAAGCGAAGCAGTCCATGCTCGCATTGGGCATTTCCAGAGACGGAATAGAATATGATTCGCTGGACGGCGAGCCTGTCTATATCGTCATCGCCATCTTCGCCAATCCGGAGAATCCAAGCCAGCACATTGAGGTCCTTGCAGAAATTTCGCGTCTCTTTGCGATTCCGGAATTTTCGATGCGTGTCCGTGCTGCAAAAAGCGCTCAGGAGGTTCTTGATATAATTGCGGCTCAGGAGTAGCGGCGCGATTTTTCGAATCGGAGAAGTTCTGATGGAAGACCTGCTGGAACGCATGCTTGCGGTGGACGCCCAGGGCGAGGCTCTGGTTAAGGACGCCGAAAAGAAAGCTATACAGATACGAGAGGAGAGTTCCGCCGAACTTGCGAAAATGCATGAGGAGGTCTCCGAGGCGCTGGCAAAGGAGTGCCAGGCGCTTGAGGACGCGGCTGTCGGCGCTGCATTGAAACAGAAGGACGAGGCGCTTCAGCAGGCGCAAAAGCGTCTCGGTCCCAAAAGCGCTGCCTTCTCCAGCGAATTGGACGGCTACAGGTACAAACTGCTGAAGGAGCTTCTGGCAATCTGATAGTCGTTCTCGGACGGCTGATTCGTTCAGAATCTGTCCGATGATCTCCTGTGGACAATGGCCATATTCACCCATCATCTCGGTGCCGATTATCTCTATGCTCGCGTGCATGGCTGGTGGTCCCGTAGTGCGCAGGGGGAGATATTGGAGAGTCTGACACGCGCTGCCACGGAAGAGAACTTCTTCCATCAACTGCAGTCGTTCGGCGTGCTGTCCGTCACCGATACAGACCGTGTTCTCGAGCAGCTGGTATTGCGGCAATACGACCGTCTCGGCAAATTGGGCGCTCATCTCGGCGGTTCATGGCTGAAATACATGGAGGCGCTCAGAAACACTCTTGAACGCGAAAATATCAAGGCTATTCTGAACTACAGGTTTTTCCCTGAGCGCGAAAGCCATCTCAGCGATTCTCTGGTGCATTTCCCAAGCAATACGATACGCGAGAACGATTTTCTGGCATTGATGGATGCGACCACTACGGAGCAGTTCATAAGACTTCTGCCAGAGAGCCGCGACAAGGAGGAATACGCCAGAATCACGTTGGATTTGGCAAAAGACAAGGACATCATGCGCGCCGAATGCGCGGTGGACGCGCTCTCATTCCGTCGTGAAATGGAGGCCACACGCGGACTGACCGGCGAAATGCGCACGGTCCTGCAGGATTTTCAAGGGCGCCAGGCCGATCATACGAACATAATCACTCTGGTGCGCAATGCGAATTTCTATCATCTTGACGCAAAAAAACTTTCGTATGCATGGGTGGACGGTGGAAAACTGCTCAAAAGGGAGTTTTTCGACCACATGGCTGCCGCAAGCAGCGTCGAGGCGGTCATTGATGCTCTTCCAGTCGATTACCGCTCCGTTCTGACTGAAGACACCAGCCGTCGTGGCTTTGGTGCTCTGGAGAACCGTCTGCACTGTCAACTGGCCCAGGAGGCCAGAAAGACCTTCTACGATGCGGTCAATCCCCTTAGGTCGCTGGCGGTCTATCCGCTGCTGCTTGAGCAGGAGACCGTGAATCTCTCGCGAATCTACGAGGGAATACGTTTCAGTCTGCCGCCGCGGGACATAGCCGCAATGATGATTCGATAACCATGACACGGGAATAAGCCATGTTTCTGCCGAACCGAATGGTCAAAGTGAATCTGCTGGTTTTCAGCAAACATCTCCGCCAGCTGACGGAGGAGTTGGGAAAATCCGGCCTCCTGCATCTGGTGAATGCCGCTTCTTCCAGCCGAAGCCGTCTGCTTCAGCAGTTGGATACGGAAGTAGATATTCGCGAGATCGAGCAGAAGCTTACGCGTTGCGGTGTTCTTCTCGAGGCCCTTGGAATCGAGCCAGGCGACACGCCGCCGACGGTCACGAACCTTTCTCAGGAGGAGATCACGGAACTTTTCGACAAGGTGGACGCGCGCTACCGTCATGAAGTGGAGAATCTGAACCGTCTGCTTGAAAATCAGACGGGACTTCAGCATAGCAACAATATTCTGGAGGGATTCCCATTTCAGTCGCTCCGT
>JAKSPA010000095.1 GCA_024405235.1 Lentisphaeria bacterium | reverse complement strand
AAAAACTATATTCAACTGCGCCAATTGTGTTATGGCCGTGCTGACGATAGCGCACAAGCGCTTCGTGCAAAGGGACGATTGTTCCTCCGGCTTGTTTGGTGGCAACCGCTATGCTCGCGTCGTGCATAAAAGCATCAGACGGGAAAGGGAGCGACACCGTACGAGAGGCTCTGTTCATCACCATGGCACAACCGGTAACCGTATTGGCAATGGCTAAGAAGCGCAAATGTTTGTCTATCAGGTCCGGATGGAGGTAGGAATAGCGCCAAAACGAATCGGCGATAGGCTGAAGTTGCGCATCTACCACCAGCAAATCGGAATGGACAATGACGCCGTTGCGCGTCTTTCCGCCGCATTCGAAAAGCCTGCAGAGCGCATTGCACTTTTCGTCGGCGAGATGCTCTTTTTCGAGCAGAGAATTGCTGAATGTAAGGCGCGCCGAAACGCCGTGCTCCCGCAACAGCCTCAATACTTCGCGCGGAGTGCAATCGCCGCCGCCAATGCGGCCGCCGCCCCAGACGCAATTTGCAGGTGCGCCGTATATGGAACCTATTTCGCACCAGTCGTAGAAATATTCTCTGTGTTCGCTGAACAGCGGCAGAAAAAGGCTGTATAGCCTGAAGAACTCAAAGAGGCCGGGAAGGTGAAAAAATGCCTTTTCTGTTTTGTATTCTACCATGACCGCAGGCTGAAAATCAATTTGCGTTCCACAAACTTCGTCTTGGCGTCCGCGAATTTCCATTCCATGGACAGAGGAGAGGCCCCAGCAGCTTCATCTTTTGCGCCAGAGCGCCGCCTAGTGAAGCAACTGGTCGAAATGCCTTCGCAATTCCATGACCGCAGGCGGCGTCATGGGCGCGTTGAAACGCTGGCAAATTTCGGCAAAGAGCTTTGCTGCGGTTTCAGCGGCGGCACCTCCCTCCAAATCGGCGGCGGAGCGCTGAGTCTCGACATGGATTTCGTAGATGTGGCACAGATGGCTTTTCTGCGTATCCGAAGAAGGAACATTGACAAGATTCGCATCTTCGGAATTCAGGATTCGCACATTGATGTCAAGCAAAGCCTCAGGATGGTTCAGCAAAGAAAAGAATTCTCCCATTGCCGCCAAAGCCATCAGAAGCATCTGCGAGAGTTCATCGGCCTTAACAATGCGATTTTCATCGGGAGTCGCAAGGGAGACAGCGATGTAGAACAGGCCGCTGCAATTGACCTCCCAAAACGCGCTTATGCCACCGGCGGCGCTGACCACACCGCACAAGGACTCGTTGGTCGCGAATATTTCAGACGTCGGCACCACGCCGTTGTTCCGTGGAATGTCGGAGATTGCGGGACGCTCCAACTGCTCAACAGCGTTGCGCAAATCCGCCAGCTGCACATCGCCAAGAGGATTCTCCGGGCACGCAACCGCCTCGAAGCACGGCAAGGACTGCATCGCTTTCTTGCCGAGATGCTTCAGCGCAAATCTGCGGCTGTCCTCCACACGCGCGTTTTTCGCGTCCTCCGTCTGCGGCTCGATCACCTTGTCCTCATACAGAATGCCACGAAGCATTCTACCAAGCATCTGGCGCTGATTGCGAAGAGCACGACGTATCAGCGGATGGATTTCCGAAGCCTTTACCGCAAGCTTGCTGCGCGCGTCTGGCGTCCTGATATAGAATCCGCCCTTGTGCAGTTCATGCTCGCAGTTCTCGCAGCAGACGTGCGGAATGTCAGTGAAAGGATACACGACCATGATCACGTAGCGCTTTCCATCCACCAATGGACGGACGATGTCAATCGACACCGGCGGATCGGCAAAAGTGTTGATCGTCTGGCCCACCACGCTTGGATCAAAGGAGCTTGCCTCCGCCTCCGTCATTCCGGTAAAGTCGTTCGGCGTGCCGTTCTCGTTTTCACCGACGCCGACAACGACATATCCTCCCTGCGTGTTCGCCATCGCCATCGCGTGCCGCGCAAATTTCGCACGACCGACGCGCCCGATCGTCTCCCAATTCTGATGGGACTTGAAATCTATCTGCTGATTTTCCAACCCGCAGCAGACGATTTCGCTCCAGTCGTCATTTGTCGCGCTGACTTTCATACTTGCCCTGCTCCACAAAAAAATCAGAGAAATTCACACGCACTGCGTCTATTTCACCGTCACGACCGCAAGGCATCCTGAACGATAGACGCAGCACGTCACCGTATGCTGCGGAATTGGCTTCTCGACGATTGTGCCGTCCTGCTCCGCATACGTGCCGTTGAACCATGTGTAATACGCGCTGTGTTCGTGCCCATTGAACACGCCGCGCACTACGTCCGCGTTGCGGGTTATCAAATCGAAAATGGCGTCGGAGGCGGCGCTTTGGCCTGCACGGCAGCATCTGTGGTCATAGAAATTCGTGTCGATGTCCGGATCGCCCTTCATGAACGGCTGCGTGTCCTTATGCGCCACATTGCGCGTGCAGATCGGTTCATGGACGACGACGAGAATAATCCAGTCGTTGGCGCGAGCACGTTCCACGTCAGCCTTGAACTTATCGACCTGAGAAGGATAGAATTGTCCCAAGCCATTATCCATCACAACAAGCATGACTTTGTCTTTGACGACGCGCGAATCGTAGATGATGTCGTTCGGCCAGAAATCCGCAAGAATCTTTCTGCGTGATTCCAGAGAGGTCGGATCAGGGACCTTCCCCTGCATGACGCGCGTAACGTCGTGTCCACCAAGACATGCCATAAGCGCTACATCCTTCCTGAAGACATTCTCCACAGTGAGTTGCTTGGCGCCCCATGATAGAAAATCCAACACGTCTCCCGCGACAACCGTCTGGTCGGAATATCGCGCGAAATCCATAAGACGACCGACGCATGGCGCCGACGCGCCGTCCGCAAGCCATTTACGGTATTGCTTCGTGCTCATGAGCGACGGATTCTGCTCCGCTTCGTCCTGCGCATTGAAGCCATTGAAATGCGTATCGGCGAAGATGACGATTTCCACAGGATCGCTTTCTGGCTTGCGACTCTCTATGGTCACGTCGTTCAAATGCAAATTGCTCTCAATTTTATATATGTACGTACAAGGATCGGCCTTGGAACCGACGACGTCCTCGACGTTTCCAATTTTCCGGGCGCCGTTCTTGATTGCGTCAAGCATCGTTCTGATGGATGCCTTTTCGTCTTTCGGAAATTGCGGATGAGCCAATGCCCATGAGGCCTTCTTGTAGAGATTCGTGGCCGCGAGTTTTGCCAGTTCCGAACGCCCTTCCGAAAGAATTTCTCCGATGTCATCGCGCAATGATTCCGCAAGTTTAGGCTGACTGACAGCAAGACGACGCACCGTCGCGCGGAAATCTTCGGCCGTCACGACGTCATCGGCGCCGAAGGATGTGTCGTCCCGTGGAGTCATGAAGCCATTTGCTATGGCGTAATGGACGGCGATGTCGTTCGGATGATTGTAATCAACGTCCGACAATGCGGAAACCGTGGCGATTTTCGGCATGCACTCACGAAGCCTTGCGACAAGAGAAGCGAGTGCATCGTAGGACGGAAGCGCATTGACCGACGCGGTTTCCACGTTATACACAAGCTGCGCCAACATCCCGCGCGTCAAAACCGCACCGTCTTCTGCGGAAATTCTGAAACGCAAATTGACATCGCGTTCCGACGACGCCTTCAATTCGCCGAATATCCGCGCGGCCTCTCCAAACGTAACTTGCGCGCCGTTGATCTGAGAGCAAATTTCAATCTCCTTCGGCAACGCATGCAAGGCTACGGAAGAAAGAATGCACAAAAGCAGTATCGAAAAAAGGAAATGGCTTTTCATTTTCATCAAAGTGGCGTGTCCAAATGCCAGACGCAGGTTAGTTTCAACTAGTGCCGCGGAATCTGCCCGCAGATTAGTATGAATGCCGCATTGGTTATATTATAACATCTATTTCTACTACTGCCAAAGCCACTAAGCCGCGCTAGCCGCGCCTGGCCGCGCCTGGCCGCGCTAATTGTGTGCCGCGGAGCTTGCTCCGCGGTTTGAGCCATGGCCTCCTAGCAGTTCCGGCGGTGTAATAGGCGGCCATGGCCTCCTAGCAGTTCCGGCGGTGTAATAGGCGGCCATGCTAGGCCCTCTAGGCAGCTTTTGGCCGCGCTTGGCGTTTTTTTCTTTGTCTTTTTTCCAACAAAATTGAAAATTAAAATTATATTATAAAATTTGTATTATAAAATTTTTCTTGTAACATAGTTCCGACATATAAAGCGCTTTGCCTTGTAGCAATGCGCCATGGTTCAGAAGTTTACAACCAACAGTCTCCAATCATACGCGAAATAAAAAAATGCACAAATACCACAAGAATTCACGTTCGTTCTTCCTTCTCAGTGCCCTTCTGGGCCTGATCGGCGGAACAACCGTCTTCGCAGACGACGACCCAAGCGCGGATTACTCGCACCTGATCGTCAATTTCAAACTCCAGGACGGTACGGATGTCACAAATGCCTACACGGGCAATTTCCAACCAGGCAAGACATACGACCCCGAAACAATCGCCGTCCCGCGCTTCCCGACCTACGCAGGATACATGCCGTCCCTGCCAGAGGCTCCATCAGCCACAGGCCTGGTCTTCGAATTCTCTGCAGCCGACTACCAGTTCACATACAGCTTCGACGGCACGCAGGCTGAAGGCGACATCGTTGTCGACATCGTCTTCGTTCCGATTCTGAACCTCTACAAGGTTGAATACTACCATCAGTCCCTCTCCGACGTGTCCCAATACGACAAAGTCGCCACTGAGACCTTCTCCGGAATGACAGGCTCCGACGTGGACACCGACGAGATTGCCGCAAGACACGCGACCGCGGCCGCAGGTTTCTCCATGAACACCTTCAACGCGCCGACCATCGCCGCCGACGGTTCCACTGTCGTCAAAGTCTTCTACGACCGCAACTACTATCTGCTCTCCTTCGATTCCAACGGCGCACTTGAGGCGCCCGCCGCAGTCTATCTGCCATACGGCGCGTCAGTCGGCACCATTTCGGAACCTACGAAGCCTGGCTATACCTTCGCAGGATGGTCCCCCGCTATTCCGTCCACCATGCCCGCCGCGAACACCACCTGCACCGCACAGTGGACGCTGACCACTTCCAACGCCAACGTCTCCATCGTCGTCTGGGGCGAAAACGCCAACGACGACAACTACTCCTACCTGGCCACCAGCGTCGTCTCCGCTCCCGTCGATTCCACATACACCATCAATCCGTCAACACTGACTGTCTACGCCTGCGGAATGCAGGAGCATACGCATACGGACGCCTGCCTGGGGGGATGCACGCACACCCACACAGCAAGCTGCCATGGCAGTTCAACAACAAAATCTCCTTCTTCCGGACAGATAACGAATTGCACTGACCTCACAGGCGGACTTGTCTCAGGATATATTTACAGAATAGGATACACCTATTATTTATATTTTGATGGAACTTGGTATTCATCAAAAAATGGGAATACAGATGGAAGTGCAGTCGCACAAAAAAAATACAGCGGAACGACTTATTATGCATACAAAGCAAAATGCAGCCACACCCATACTGCGGAATGCTATTCCTGTGGGCTTACAGCCCACACCCACAGCAACAGCTGCAAGCTTGACACCAGCCTCTACAACATCAACACTGACAACACCGAGACCAGCGTTGTGGTGAAGGCCGACGGTTCGTCCGTGCTGAATGTCTATTACGACAGAAAGATGTTCACTATTACGATGAAATACAATAAAAGCGGAAGCACCACTTATGGCTCAACAGAATACATAACTGAAAAATGGGGAAAACTCATCGCTGATCAGTGGAATGCCATATCTGAGCATGCAAACAACGCAAGATGGGTCAAAACAACATCTGGCACGAGCTGGACATCTTTGTTACAAGTAATGCCGTCTCAGGATATTACATACTATATGAATGACACAAGTGGAGTTGTATCCAATCTCTATTATGATGTCCAGTCTCTTGACAATCCAGATGAATATGAGCAACGGCTCCAAACCTGGGTCAAAAAGCCCAGCACTTCGCCGCCAACTATGACAGATGACGAAAAAATAACAATTGAAGGATTCACCTATTTAAGTGGTTGGAAAAGTGGTGCGCAATGGGCTAATGCGCATCTCAAATACGCCCGCAACAGCTACGACCTGATTCTGAACAACGGCAAGGAAAATGTCAAGACAATCTCCGTGAAATTCGAGAAAACCCTGTTGGATATCAGCGAGTTCACCGCTTACACACCGACGCGTCCTGACACTGTTCCTGCAGCATACAACTGTGATGGCTGGGCGTTGTCACCTGATGCTTCTGAGGCGGTGGATTTGACGGGAATGACGATGCCAGCGGCGAATCTGATCCTCTACGCGCGCTGGGTGGCTCCGGAATACAATGTCCTCGCCTATACGACGGACGACGAGAGTTCATCGTATTTCGAGGGCGTGACGATTTACGGCAACAAGATCCAGGGCCTCACCACTCCGACCAAGGAGGGGCACGAGTTCATCGGCTGGTTCTACACGGACGGCGATGGCGTCGAGCACGCCTTCGACCCCGACACGATGTATGTCACCGAAAACCTGCATCTCCACGCGAAATGGCGCAATCTGGCCACGGCTGATTACACCGTCAATTTTTGTTCCAACAGGGAACTGGCTTGCGATTC
>JAKSPA010000094.1 GCA_024405235.1 Lentisphaeria bacterium | reverse complement strand
ATTGCCAGTTTACAATTTACGAGGTGTAGATAGCGGCTGCCGCCGTAGAAAAAAAACCAGTAGTCCTATCTGCTTCCGAGTTAAGTACAAATATAGGCGATCGCGTACTCATCGACCACCAGGAGCTCATCCTGCGCGAAGGGGAGAGGGTAGGGCTGGTCGGCCGCAACGGCGCTGGAAAATCGTCTTTTTTGCGAATACTTTCAGGACGCGACCATTTCTATTCAGGCGAAATCGTTCAGAGAAAGGGACTGCGTTCTGCATATCTCCCGCAGGAAATCGAATTGGACGGCGAGTTGTCAATAAAGGACAACATTCTGGCGGGCGCTCAGAGCACGCTCGATCTCATCGCGAAATACGAGACTCATGATCCCAAGATGCGCCAAAGCGATTTGGAGGAACTGGAGCGTGAGATCGCGGCACGGGACGGATGGACCTTGGAGAGCCGAATGCAGGAATTGGCGACGTCGCTTTCCGTGCCCGATTTCAGCAGGCTTGCTGGAACGCTCTCCGGCGGCGAAAAGCGTCGCGTCGCGCTTTGCAAGATTCTCATCGACCGTCCTGAGTTGATTCTGCTTGACGAACCGACGAACCATCTTGATACGGAGACGATCGAGTGGCTGGAGGATTATCTGAACCGTCAGAAATGCACTTGCCTTTTCGTGACGCACGACAGATATTTTCTGGATCGCGTGTGCACGCGCATTCTGGAATTGCAGAACGGCGTCCTCTACAGCTACCCTGGAAACTACACGGAATTCCTGCGCCAGAAGGCGATTCGCGAGGAGATCGTTCAGCAGAACGAAGAGAAGCGTCTCGCGTTCATTCGCCGTGAAATCGACTGGATTCGTCGCGGACCGCAGGCGCGCGGAACCAAATCGTGGAGCCGAATACAGCGCTTCAACGATGCCGTGAACGCGGCGCCGCCGCCAGTAGATCGCGAAGTCGAACTGCTGATGCCGCCGCCCGCTCAATTCGGTGACATCATCGCGCGGCTTTCCGACGTCTCTCTGGAACGCGGCGGACATTCGCTCTTCAAGGGACTTTCGCTGAATTTCACGCGCGGAATGCGTCTCGGCATTCTCGGTCGAAATGGCCTTGGCAAGACGAGTTTGCTGAAGGTGCTTCTCGGCGAACTGCAGCCCACGACAGGCAATGTCAGAATAGGCGAGCGTGTCGAAATGAACTACATCGATCAGCATCGTACGAAACTCGACGATTCAAAGACCGTCGTGGAGGACATAGGCGAGGGCAACGATTATGTGATGTTCGGCAACCGAAAGGTCGCCGTATGGACCTATCTGCGCCGTTTTCTCTTTCAGGACGAAGAGATTACGACGAAGGTCGGAGAGCTTTCCGGTGGCGAACGAAATCGTCTGATGCTTGCGAAAATCCTCAAGAAGGGCGGAAATTTCCTGCTGCTGGACGAGCCGACCAACGATTTGGATCTTTCTACTTTGAGAGTGCTCGAGGAGTCTCTGATGAACTTCACAGGCTGCGTCGCCGTCGTCTCGCATGACCGCTATTTCCTTAATCGCGTGTGCACGGACATTCTGGCATTCGAAGGCAACGGCGAGATCTTCTTCCAGCATGGCGACTACCAATATTATTTGGAAAAGCGTGCGGAACGTCGTCAGGCCGCCTTGAATGCGGCGGGACCTGCGAAACCGCAGCCGCAGAAGAGCGTCGCGAAGCCTCAGCGCGTGCGTCTTACCTATAAAGAACAGCGTGAGCTTGAGGGTATGGAGGCGGCGATCATGGAGGCCGAAGAGAAGGTCGCGGAGTTCGAGGCGATTTTCGCAGATCCCAATTTCCATCAGAAATACGGAACACGCTCGGTCGAACTGACCGAACAGATGAATGCGGCGAAAGCGGACGTCGAGGCTAAGTACGCCCGTTGGGAGGAATTGGCGGCAAAGGCGGCTGCTGCGTCTAATTGATTACAAGGGAGGATGAAAGATATGGCGAATTCAGCGGATCAGCAAGTTGAGGAAGGCTATCAGCTTTGTCCCTTCTGCAAGGAGAAGATTCGCATCGGCGCTCGCAAGTGCCGCTGGTGCATGGAGTATCTTGATGCGTCTGACGCAGAAGCGACAGGCGTGACTTCTACCGTTTCAGCTGCGGCTGAAGCACCTGCGGAAAATGTTGCCATCGTGCCTGAAACGAAGCATTGCAAGGCGCCGCAGAAAACGCGGACCGCAGATGAGAAGGCACCAGAAGTTCCGTCTGAAGAAGAAGTTGTGCATTTCAAGATGCATCCGACGTATAAACGCCTCCTGCCGCCGCTTATCATAGCGTTCGCTGTCATAATTCTCTCGGTTCCGTTCTTGAAGCACATGGATTTCAGCATGTATGTGCTGCTTCTTGTCATCGCATTCTGTCTGATTTGGTTCATGAAATTGTTCATTGGAATCCTTACAACGACATATCTTCTTGACGACAGGAGACTTGTAGTGAGCGAGGGATTCTTTACGCGACAGAGAGTCGAAATACGAATAGAGGACATCCGCGCCGTGTGGCTCAAGCAGAACATTATCGAGCAGCTGCTGAACATTGGAGATGTTCAAGTGGGTACCTCAGCGACCGCCGGCGCTGAAATTTCCATCGCCGATATTGATGCGCCAATGGAAGTCCACGATCTCCTACGGACTCTGATGGACTAGTAGGACTTTTAGGATATTTCGGAGGCGCTAAGATTAGTGCTGTGGAGCGTGCTCCGCGGAATGAACTATAAGGCTAAGTACTTCTGGCTGTTTAATAGAATTGAAAATTGCGAATTGCAAAATCGCGTGATTGCATTACATTATGCGACTTGTCCGTTCGTCGGATGACGTCCGGACGTTCAAAACAAACAACACACTCGGTAAGATCGGCGGTTGCATCAAACCGTTGAACAACGAAGAGGAGACTACCACCATGGCGAAAATCACCATCACCGACCTGCTGGAAGCAGGCGTTCATTTCGGTCATCAGACACGTCGCTGGAACCCCAAGATGAAGAAGTACATCTATGGTACCCGTAGCGGCATCACCATTTTCGACCTGGGCAAGACCATGAAGCAGCTTGCTGCGGCATGCGACTTCCTCACCCAGACCGCTTCCAATGGCGGACAGATCCTCTTCGTCGGCGCAAAGCGTCAGGCTCAGGAGACCGTTCGCGCCGCTGCCGAGGCAGTCGGAATGCCCTATATGTGCGACCGCTGGCTGGGCGGCACCCTGACCAACTCCAAGGTCGTTCAGACCCGCGTTGCTGCCATGAAGAAGCTCCGCACTCAGAGCGAGGACGGCACCTTCGAGCGCATGCCCAAAAAGCAGGTCGCAGGTCTGAAGCGTGAACTCGCCAAGCTCGAGACCGCTCTCGGTGGTATCGCCGACATGCCCAAACTGCCCGCAGCTGTCGTCATCATCGACGTCGACCGCGAGCACATCGCCGTTCAGGAAGCCATCAAACTGAACATCCCTGTCGTCGCACTGGTTGACTCCAACTGCAATCCCGACGGCATCGACTACGTCGTGCCAGGCAATGACGACGCACTGCGTTCCATCAAGGTCATCGTTTCCGCTCTGCAGGATGCAGTGATGGAAGGCAAGCAGGTCGCCGGCAAGAAGAAGGCCGCCGCAAAGGCCGCAGCCGACGAAGCAGCCGCAGCTAAGGACGACAAGGCCGAAGCACCTGTCGCCGAAGAAGCGAAGGCATAATAGCAGCCGATTGGAACCGATCGGAGAACGCTTCCGATCGGCATCCGATATACTTTTCACTATAACTTCAGGAGTTTAGAAAAATGGCAGACATCACTGCGAAAATGGTTATGGAGCTGCGCCAGAAGACTGGTTGCGGCATGATGGAATGCAAGAAGGCTCTCGTCGAGAGCAATGGCGACGTCGACGGCGCAATTGAGAACCTCCGCAAGGCTGGTATCGCAAAGGCGCAGAAGCGCGCTGGCCGTGCTGTCAACCAGGGCCGCTGGGCAGTTGCCGCAGCAGGTGACAATTGCGTCGCGCTGGTCGAGGCTCTCTGCGAGACCGATTTCGTTGCGAATACCGCCGAGTTCAAGGCATTCGTCCAGAACGCCGCGAACTGCGCGCTGGCATGCGAAGGCGAAGGCGATGTTTCCGAGAAGGTCGCCGCCGCTATGGATGCTGAACTGAAGGCTCTGATCGGCAAGATCGGCGAGAACATGTCCATCCGCCGCGCCATCAAGTGGACCGCCGCAGCAGGCAACAAACTCGCCTACTACCTCCACACCGCTCAGCCCTACGCGACTCTCGTCGAGGTCGCCGGCACAGAGGACGCTGGTCTCCTTCTGAACATCGCTCTGCACATCACCGCAAGCAATCCTACCTACATCTCCCAGAAGGACGTTCCCGCAGAGTTCGTCGCCAAGGAGCGTGAAATCGCAGCTGCCGACCCACGTCTGGCTGGCAAGCCCGAGGCCGCATTGGAGAAGATTCTCCAGGGCAAGCTCGCAAAGCGCTACACCGAAATCTGCCTGATGGACATGCCGTGGATCGATGACGAGCACACCACACTGGCGAAGGTCGCTCCCAACGTCTCCGTGGTCCGCTTCGTTCGCTGGCTGGTCGGTGAAGAAATCGCAAAATAATTCGGTGTGATTTCACACGAATGACATACGCAAGAACCGCCCATCGGTATATTATCCGATGAGCGGTTTTTGTTTTTACTGTACATCTCAATTGTGGAGCAGACGAAATCATGGATATCCTTTTAGTTGGCGCAGGCGGTCGTGAACATGCAATCGCATGGAAGATGATGCAGAGTCCTCTCGCGGGAAAGCTCTATTGGGCGCCAGGCAATCCCGGAATCCCTTCGGCAATTCCCGTTGCCGCTAAGACTCCTGTCGAATTGGCGGATTTCGCTCAGGCGAACAACATCGGTCTGACTATGGTTGGTCCCGAAGCGCTTCTATGCGAAGGAATCGTCGACGAGTTCCGTTCGCGCGGCCTGCGCATTGTCGGTCCGGACAAGGAGGCTGCGCAGCTCGAGGGCAGCAAATCCTACGCGAAGGATTTCATGGCGCGTCATGGTCTGCCGACCGCGAAGGCGGCTGTTTTCACTGAGGCGGCACCTGCGCTTGAATATCTCAAGGCGCATGGCGCGCCAGTCGTCGTGAAGGCAGATGGTCTTGCCGCTGGCAAGGGCGTTGTCGTGGCAATGGATGTCAAGACGGCTGAGGACGCCGTGAAGTCCTGCTTCGACGGCGCGTTCGGCACTGCAGGCAGCCGTGTGCTGCTTGAGGACTGTCTGGTCGGCGAAGAGGCCTCCATTCTCGCGCTTTGTGATGGAAAGACAATCATTCCGTTGGTGTCCAGTCAGGACCACAAGCGTGCTTACGATGGCGACAAAGGTCCGAATACAGGCGGCATGGGCGCATATTCTCCCGCACCAGTCGTCACTCCAGAGCTGATGGCGCGAATCGATGCTGGAGTTCTCCAGCCGTTTCTGAAGGGCGTCCAGAAGGACGGTCTCTACTTCCGTGGAATCATCTACGCCGGAATCATGGTTACGGCAGAAGGGCCGAAACTTCTTGAATTCAATGTGCGTTTCGGAGATCCGGAAACGCAGGCAGTTCTTGCGCGTCTGGATTCCGATCTGGTCGAGGCGCTTGCCGCTACAGCCGATGCGCGCCTTTCGGAAATCACGCTAAAGTGGTCTGATGATCCTGCGGTCTGCGTCGTTATGGCTTCGCAAGGCTATCCGGGAAGCTATCCCAAAGGCCTTCCGATCAGCGGATTGGACGATGCCGCCAAAGAAGGCTGCGTGGTCTTCCACGCAGGCACGAAGAAGGGCGAGAACGGCGCGATTCTCACCAATGGCGGTCGAGTGCTCGGCGTCACGGCAAGAGGCACTACGCTTCGCGAAGCCGTTGACAAAGCATACGCAGGCGTCGCCAAAATTTCGTGGGACGGCGTGGAATATCGCAAGGACATCGCACACAAGGCGTTCAATCGCAAATAGCAATCGTCGATGAGCGAAAATCTCGACATCATTGACTACGGGATTGACGACGCTCGCAAAGATCTGCCGCGCTATGCCGTGGATGCACACAAATACACCCACGGCACGCTTCTTGTCGCAGGCGGTTCAAGAGAATACTCTGGTGCGCCGATGCTTGCTGCGACTGCAGGGCTTTATGCAGGCGCAGGCATAGTGAAGGTCTGTATCCCTCAGGCCGCCGAACTTTTCTGTCATGTGCCGCAGGCGCTGATTGTCCATCGCGTCGCGTCTGATTCAGAGTTCGGCGTTTTTTCTGAAAAGTCTCTGCCGCAATTTGAAAGGGAACTGGAAAAGACGACGGCGCTGGTGCTAGGGCCAGGCATGTGTGCCTACGGCGAAGTCGATGGTTTTCTGAAAGAGGCCATAGCGGTTGATTTGCCGAAAGTTCTGGATGCGGATGCGCTTAATCGCATTTCAAGAAATCCATGTCTGCTCACGGATTGCAAAGCGCGTTCGAAAGCCGTGCTGACACCGCATGACGGCGAATTCAGGCGACTTGTTCAGGCCATGGAGCCTGAAAAAGATTGCGCACGTGAACAATGCGTTCGCGAAATGGCCGTCGCCTTGGGCTGCGTGATCGTGCTAAAAGGGTCTGGAACGCTGGTGGCGTCCCCGGACGGCATGGTGCCCTTCATGTCCTTGAGCCTGTTCTTGTATG
>JAKSPA010000093.1 GCA_024405235.1 Lentisphaeria bacterium | reverse complement strand
GGTGCTTAAATGCGGCAGCGCGGATTATATGCTGTGGGTTTTTATGCGGCGCTGTAAAAAGCGGCAGCGCGGATTATATGCGGCGTTGCGTGCAGCGGAGCTTGCTCCGCTGCTTTCCGCCCCTGTGTTTAGTCTCCTGCGTGTGATCTGGCTGGTCTGAAGACCATGAAAAGCGCTACTGCGCAGAGAAGCAATGCGAATATGGTTCCTATGCCGAAGGAGCCGCCGTCGAAGAAGTACACTCCCAGTTGATATGCGACCAGCGCGATAGTGTATCCGATGTAAAGCTGAATAGCGATGCTCAGCCAGCCCCATTTCACGCTGCCCATTTCGCGGAAGGCGGTGATAATTGCGCCAAGGCATGGCGGCGCGAAGAGATTTACCAGCAGGAATGACAGCGCCGCCATGTTAGGATGCGCAGGATTGAACTCCTGGAACATGCTTCTGATCACGTCGACGATATTCGTCTGCCCTGAATGCGCAAGAACACCGAGCGTGCCAGTCGCCTGTTCCTTGGCGATTTCCGCCGAAAGTACGGCGACGGCTCCCTTCCAGTTGCCGAAGCCCAAAGGCGCGAATATCCATGCTATGAGATTTCCTATGCTTGCAAGTATGGAATTGTCCACATCGCTTCCGACAAAGGTCAGTTTCCAGCTGAAGGCCTGAAGACTCCAGAGGATTACGCATGCGACGAAGATGACCGTTCCCGCCTTGACGCAGAAGTCCTTTCCGCGATCCCATGTGTGCAACAGAAGATTCTTGGCGGTCGGAAGGTGGTAGGCGGGCAGCTCCATGACGAAGGGCGCAGGTTCGCCCGCGAAGAAATGCGTTTTCTTCAGGGCTATTCCTGCCAGCACGATGATCAGCACGCCGATGAAATACATGCCTGGCGCCACCCATATCGAGCCTGGAAAACATGCGAGTGTTATCATCGCCACGATTTCCATCTTTGCACCGCATGGAATGAAAGTCGAGAGCATGATCGTCATGCGACGGTCTTTCTCGTTTTCGATCGTGCGCGCCGCCATGATGCCTGGCACGCTGCAACCTGCGCCGACGATCATCGGAATGAAGGATTTTCCCGAAAGGCCGAAGCGTCTGAACAGCCTGTCCATGATGAACGCAACGCGGGACATGTATCCGCAGTCCTCAAGGAACGCAAGAAAGAAGAATACTAGAAGCAACTGCGGCAGAAAGCCCAGAACCGTTCCGACGCCGCCGATAATGCCGTCCATTACAAGACTTCTCACAACGTTTCCGACGTTGAAACGGTCAAGCAGGCTCTGCGTTATGCGCGGAACGCCGCGTATCCATCCAGAGTAGTCCTCTGGACGCGGCGCCCCTGCTGAACGGAGCGTCTTCGCCGCTTCGACATCGGCTGCGGAAACACCGTGCGCGAAGGCCGGGGGGACGTCTTCTGTTTGCGAATGGCAGGCTATGCCGACAAAACCATGGTCATCCAGAAAGTGTTTGAATGCCTCTTCGCTGATCTGTTCTGGATCGCTGAAACGCATGTAGTCTGCAACCGCTTGGCGGATCTCTTCGGAAGACGAATTGCTGAAGTCTTCGAATACAAGCGGCGCGGCGGTGTATTCCGCGTCTTCATAGGTTTGCAGATTCGCACGATAGTCGGAACCCATGAAGGGCAGGAACCATCCGTCGCCGAATACGCCGTGGCTTGCCCACGATGTCAGATATGCGCCCCATGTCGTGACCGACAGGTAGTACATCAGCCATATCAACAACGCGAAGATCGGCAGCGCGAAGACGCGGCTGGTGACGACCATGTCGATTTTGTCGGAGGTCGTCAGTCCGCCTGAGGTGTTCTTCTTTTCAAGCGCCTCGGCGATGAATTTCGCGATTGAGGCATACCGCTGGTTGGTGATGATGCCATCCGCTTCGTCGTCCAATTCCTGTTCGCAGTCAACGATGTGCTTTTCAAGATGGGAGAGCATTTCGGCTGAAAGCGCAAGATCTTTCAATACCTTTTCGTCTCTCTCGAATATCTTCACTGCGTACCATCTGAGATACTGTTCCGGAACGCTGTCTTGAATGGACGCTTCAATGTGCGCGATTGCATGTTCCACACCGCCTGTGTAGATGTGAGGACGTTCGCCGACATGATGCTTCGACGCCAGTTCTATCGCCGTCTCGATGAGTTTGTCGGTGCCTTCGCCTGTCAGCGCGGATATCGGAATCACAGGGCATCCAAGTTCTTTTGCGAGCAGCTCTGGATTGAATTTGTCGCCGTTCCTGCTGACAAGATCCATCATGTTGATGGCGACGATCATCGGCATGTTGAGTTCCAGCAGCTGTGTCGTCAGATAGAGGTTCCGTTCGATGTTCGTTCCATCGACGATGTTTATGAGTGCGTTCGGACGGTCGTTCAGCAGATAGTTGCGGGTGACCACCTCTTCGAGAGAGTAGGGCGACAGCGAATAGATGCCAGGCAGGTCCTGAAGGATGACATGCTCATGCCCCTTCAGCTGACCGTCCTTCTTCTCGACCGTGACGCCTGGCCAGTTGCCGACATATTGGTTGCTGCCTGTCAACTGGTTGAATAATGTCGTCTTACCGCAGTTTGGATTTCCAGCCAAACCTATTTTCAGGATTTCAGCCATGGATTTCTACTCCTTGACCTCTATCAGTTCCGCTTCCGATTTGCGAAGCGACAGCTCGTAGCCGCGCAGGGAAATTTCTATGGGATCGCCCAGGGGGGCGTATTTGCGGACCGTGACCAATACGCCTTTGGTCAAACCCATGTCCAGAAGACGGCGTCTTGTCGCGCCGACGCTGTTGAGCTTTATGACGGTGGCGGTCTCGCCGATTTGAACGTCCTTCAGTGTCTTCATCTGGCCTTGTTCACTAATTAGTAGTATATTTCCTTGGCAATAGCTTCGCCAATTGCGACACGCGAATCCTTGATTTTCAGCACAAGATCGCCGTCCTGCGTGTTTACCACGGTGACTTGGGCGTTCAGAACACAGCCCAGATCTGCCAGATGCTGGCGCTCCTTTAATTCGCCGCCAACTTTGACGATGGTTACCGTCTGACCGAATGTTGCTTCTGTGAGGGGAGTCATGAGCAGAAAAAACTTGTTTCTTTTGTAATTTCATTTAATATAATCGTGGTTGCGTGGAGGCGGCACGAATGTACATTGATAGTAGATGAACAAGACGAACAGGAAGCCGAATTTCTCTCCATCGAAAATTCATTTTTCAGAATCCTGCCTCATCGCAATTCGACAGGCGCGGTTTAGTCCTGCCGTGTCTCTAAAAGGGTTATATTAAGTCTAGTTCCCGCTTCAGGCGGGTTCGTTTTCACATAGGAATTACATCGTAGGTTCAGGCAAAACAAGGAGTGCCAGTATGGCTGAAATCATCAATTTGACGGCTGAAAATTTCAAGAGCAGTGTTTCCGAGGGCACTTGGCTTGTGGATTTCTGGGCGACTTGGTGCGGACCATGCCGTATGCAGGGACGCATTATCGACGATGGTCTTGAGGAGCTTGCCGCTGCCGGCGCCAAAATCGCAAAGGTGAATGTCGATGATCAGGCAGGACTTGCAATGCGCTTCAACGTCCTTTCCATTCCGACGCTGATCGTTTTCAAGAACGGCGAGAAGGTGCGCGAGTTCGTCGGCGTCCAGCAGCTGCAGACACTTCTCGACGCTGTGAAATAGAGCGGCGAACGAATGCGTTTCCATTCTCCATTACGGTTCTTTCCATGATTACTTTGAAGTGTCCACATTGCGGCGAACAGTTCGATTTCGAACCAGTCACGCGACTTTCTCCTGAGGAACTCCACGAAAAGGAACTTCTCCAGGGAACTCTGAATTGCGTCGCCTGCCCGAAATGCGGCGAAGGACTGAATGTGCCCGTTAGAATAATCTATAGGGAGACTGAGTCGCCGTATATGCTTGTGCAGGAACCACATCCGTTGCCGGAAGCACAGATGCGGGCGATGGCGATGCAGTTGGATGAGTCCGCTACGAACGCCGCAATCGGCCAGGGCGTTCAACGTCCGATCGTCAGGCTCGTCTTCACACGACAGGATTTTCTGGAAAAACTCTATTTGAGACGCAACGGCCTTGACGACCGCGTCATAGAGTTCGCCAAATACCAGCTGTATAATGGCGGAACCGAAGACGGACAGCTCTCTCAGGCAAAGCATCGTCTGCTTTTCGATTTCAGTCGCGTTGATGCAAACACGTTGTCGTTCATTGTTTACAACCGCTCGAACGGACGTCCGATACGAATGCTGGAAGTCTCCAGAAGCGAATACGAAGCGCTTGTCGAGGAGATTGGCTCCAACGCGGAACTGGGCCAGGAGATAGACAAGTGCCTCCCCGGCCGCCGTGTCGATGCGGATGCATTGGGGAACAATATGCCACGGGAACAGTGAGGCCGAAAAACAAGAACGTTGATACTGGTCCGAAAATCACGGAACAGAACTGGAATAATCCCTTCATCGGTCTGAAGATCGATCTGCCGGAACCGCCTCCGCCACCACCTCCACCGCCACCGACGCCCGAAGAGAAGAAGCAGATGACCCTTTCGAAGGAGGATCTGGCGCTGCTGAAGGCATTCGGCGGCGAGATTTCCATTGGAAAGGATAAACAGGCGACTCCTAAGAGCCGCGGAGTGCTTTTATTCCAGATTTAGCGAAATGGATAGGGTGGGAAAACCGTCACCAATGTGCTGGGACTTTCCGATTTGGAACTGCCTGAGCAGATGGAATTGTGCTCGCGTGTGAAAAACGCATTGGGCATCGGCGCACGCTTCCTTGAGGGCGTTCTGGAACTCCAGGGCGATCAGGTCCAACGCGCGAAGGAGTGGTTCGCAAAGGAGAATTTCACCTGCAAATAGAATGCTTTTGCCATTAGGCCAAAATGACAGGTGACCATGGAAAACTTCAGGGGATTATGAGATAGACGTCTCATACGTTCCCCAAAAAGAAGAAACGCTGAAGTTTCGTTTCAGTAGCACCCCAAACAAGAAAATGAGCAACTCGATTCAAAAGTTGGTGCGTCATCTAATGGTTGTGTCCATCGTGCTTTGGACCTCAGCCATCATGGCGGAATTCAAGCTTGAAATGTCAAAGGACGACAGTCAGTTCTGTCTAAGAGTAGGCGGCGATCTGCGTGCACGATACGAGGGATATACCGTCAACGTGGCTCAACCGGACGCCGACAAGGCAGGACGCCATACGACAGAATATCTTCGCGTCAGGACCAGAGTGTGGACGGCGTTGGATTTCGGCGAGGACATTACAGTTAATCTGCGACTCGCCAATCGTGTCCATAAGGTGACTACCAGCCCGAACAGAAAGAACAACAATGGCGCTTCGACATGGGAGTTCCCTGACGAAACTGTTTTTGATTCCGCAAATGTCGTTTTCAGAAATCTTTTCGATGGACGTCTTGAATTGACGGTCGGACGACAGGATTTCTCTCTTGGCAAAGGATTGATTTTTAGCGAAGGAACGCCTTTGGATCAGGGACGCACCCAGTATTTCGACGGCGCAGTTGCCAAATACAAGGCTGACAAGGAGGAGTTCAAGCTCTTTTCCTTCTACGATTCGTGGAAGGACAGATTTGTCGGTATAAACGATAGAAATCGCCGTCTGCGCTCTGGCGATGTCTTCACTGCAGGACTCCAGTGGACGCATGATTTCAACGACGCCCTCAAGAGCGATATGTATTATGTCTTTCAGGATGTGGATGATAAGCATCCTGAAGAAGCAGAGCGCGGACATTATGCCGACAGCTCGGCAAGCATTCATACCGTCGGTCTGAGATTCTTCGGCAAACCTTCCGAATTGTTCGACTATAGTCTTGAAGCCGCACATCAGTCTGGACGCGATGGCTACGACGACGTCATCAACGCCTGGATGGCGGACGCACGCGTGAATTTCTATCTTGCGGCTGAGTCGGAAATCAAGCCTGTGCTGACACTGAATTTCACGCATTTCAGTGGCGATGATCAGGATTCGCGCAGAAACGAAGGCTGGATTCCCCTCATGTCGCAATGCCCGCTGTGGGGCGAAGAGCTTGTGCCAATCATGCTGAACGGCTATTGGAACAACATCGATTCACTGCGTTTCGCTTTCGCAATCTCGCCAATCGAAAGCTTGAAATTCACAGTCTCTGCGACGGAATATCTTGCGGACGAAAAGGACGCCAATATTCCTGTCCAGGGCACTGGCGACGGCAGACGTTTCGGAACTCTCCTCAATGCCGCGGCATCATATCAATTCACTGATACATTCTCTGTCCAGGGACAATTCTCGCATTTCATTGCAGGAAGCTACTTTGCAAATGGACATGACAGCAATTGGGGCAGAATTGAATTGATGCAGGTCTTCTAAGTTTGATTCTTCCGAAAATCATAAATGGTATCCACTTGACGGACCAGAATCCGCATTCTGTATGTCGCGGAGTTTCCTTTGAACACTGAATTTGGTGCTTGAAAAGAAAAAGGGACCGCCAAGTGGATAGATACAATATCATATTCCAAACAAAATATAGGCGATCAAGAAGGATAAAGTCTCGCGTTTCGCTGCAAATGGCCAAAAACGTCGAAATTGGCAAAAAAACGTCGGCGGAAGCCCAAAAATGCATGCGAAAAATGCTCGAAGGCCTCTAGAATGCTCAGAAATGGCCTACAACGACGTCGAGGTTGATTTCGCAGAGGCAGCGCACGGTCGCGCA
>JAKSPA010000092.1 GCA_024405235.1 Lentisphaeria bacterium | reverse complement strand
AAAATTTAAGATGTGCGCATAGTGGTCTTTTCGGTCTATGCGCAATAGGTCGGCATCACCAGTTGGATCTTGATTTGCAGCAGTTGCTTCACGATCATGCTGTCGGAAGCGAAGATTTGCCCTTGCGCAAATTAAACGCATATGCAAACGAGCACCAGTTGAAGAGCCGTATCGTCACGTTTGCATGGGCGAAGATGCCAGGCTACGCAAAAGTCGTCGCAGCGCTTCTTGAAAAAAAGGATGGTCACTATGCTATATTCTGCGGTGTAAAGCGCGCCAATGAGAATGAGCCCTATGAATTGGCCATGGTCGATCCAGCCTGGCAGGCCGCGCATCCTGGCGAACAGTTCAATTTCGTCAACGAAGAACTTTTCAACACGGAATTCACTGGCAAAGGTCTTCTTCTCAAGCGTGTTTACAAGCTCTCTGACGAAGAGCAGCCTTTCGGTCTTCGCTGGTTCATTCCTGAATTCCTTAAACTGAAGAGCGAATTCACGCAGATCGCACTTGGTGTTTTTCTGCTTACGCTCATAGCGCTCGCGACTCCTCTTTTCTTCCAGAACGTCGTCGACAAAGTCCTTGTGCATGAAAGTTTTTCGACACTAAACGTTCTCGGTGTCGGAATCGTCGCCGCGATCATCGTCAATTCCCTTCTCGAATATCTTCGTGGAAATCTGCTTCTCTTTGCAACGAACAAGATTGATATCTCCACGGCAGTAAAGACATTCGCGCATTTGATTCATCTGCCCATCGATTTCTTTGAACAGGTGCCATCTGGCGTGATTCTGAAGCACATGCAGCAGACCGAAAAGATTCGCGGATTCCTTTCGGGAAATCTTTTCTTCACGATTCTCGAATTGCTTTCGCTTGTGATCTTCGTTCCGTTCCTAATGCTATACAGCCTTAAACTGACGGGCGTGGTCCTTGCATTCACTTTGATCATGGCGCTTGTAATTGCACTTCTGATCAAACCGTTCCAGCATCGTCTTGATGCGCTTTATCAGGCGGAAGGCAAGCGTCAGAGCCGTCTGGTTGAGGCGATTCACGGCATGCGCACGGTGAAATCGCTTGCGTTGGAACCAGTCGAAGAGAAGAATTGGAGCATGAGAAGCGCCGCTGCAATCAAGGCGTATTTTTCCGTTGGACGCATTTCTCTTACTGCCCGCAGCATAAGTCAGGGACTTGAGATGCTGATGACGATCGCCATCATTTGGCTTGGTGCGGTCATGGTCTTCAATGGTCAGATGACCATCGGTGCTCTTATCGCCTTCCAGATGCTTGCGGGCCGTGTCACGGGGCCGCGTGTCAAGGTCGTCGGTTTGATTCATGACTATCGGCAGGTCGCGCTTTCGGTCAGGATGCTCGGCGCTGTCGTGAGAGCCGCCGTCGAACCAAACAATGGTCGCGTTCGTCAGCCTGTCCGCGGAAATATCTCTTTCGAGAATCTGAATTTCCGCTACCGTCCAGACCTTCCGCTTGCCATAAAGGACTTCTCGCTGGATATTCCTGCCGGCACGACGCTCGGCATTGTCGGACGTTCGGGAAGCGGCAAGACGACGCTTACGAAACTTCTCCAGGGGCTTTATCCGCCTTTCTCTGGACTTGTCAAGATTGACGGCATCGACATCCGTGAACTTGAAAAGTCGCATTTGCGTTCAAGCATAGGTGTCGTCCTTCAGGACAACTATTTCTTCGGCGGCACTGTCCGTGAGAACATCAGCCTTACGAAGCCAAGCGCAACAGGCGAAGAAGTCCTCAGAGCAGCTGCAATGGCAGGTGCGCACGAATTCATTCAGACCCTGCCTCAGGGATACGACACCGGTCTTGAAGAGAATGCATCCAATCTTTCCGGCGGTCAGCGCCAGCGCCTTGCAATTGCGCGCGCACTGCTGACGAATCCGGCGATTCTGATCTTCGACGAGGCAACCAGCGCTCTCGATCCTGAAAGCGAGACTGTGATTCAGAAGAATCTCGGAATAATCGCACGCGGACGAACGGTGATCATCGTTTCTCATAGACTGAGCATGGTCGCTGGCGCGCAGAAGATAATCGTGCTGGACAAGGGCTTGATGGTTGACGTCGGCACGCATAGCCAGTTGGTCGAGCGTCCTGGCATCTATCAGCAATTCTGGCAACAGCAAATGGGGGGCAGATAAATGTCCGAACAGCAGAAGAACAACAAGAAGGAGGCGATTCCCGCCAATGCTGTGGAATTTCTTCCGGATGCGCAGGAAATCCGCGAAGAGCGGCTCAAGTGGTACGAGCGCATTGGAATCACGTGGATTTTCGTGGCGGTTCTCGCCGTGATTTTATGGGCGTGTTTCGCCAAAGTCGATATCATCGTGCGTGCACATGGTCGAGTTGTCTCAGGGCATGGTGACATTGTCATGAAACCACGCGAATCGGCAGTGATTGCGGCTATCGAGGTCAGTGCTGGTGACATCGTCGAAAAGGGGCAGACACTCATGCGCTTCGATCCATCGCTGAATCAGGCGGAAGTCGAACGACTGAGCAGGGAAGTCGGCGTGCTGCGTGCACAGCGTGACCGCCTTAAGGCCGAGGCCTCTGAAAGCGATTATGTCCCCGCGCCTGAAACTGGCGAAAATGGCGAACTGCAACTTGTGATTTACCGACAGCGCAAGAGCTACTACGACGAGCGCATGAGGTATTTCGAAAGCAATTGCGCACGCATTGACGCGTCGATAAAATCCACGAAGGACAGCGAAAAGAAATATCGCGAAATTCTTCAGAACACTTCCGAAATCGAGAATATGTATCTGAATCTCCGCGAGAAGAACGTCGTGGCTTACAAGGAAGTCCTTGAAGTCGCCATGACTCGCATGGAAGTCGAAGCGCAGGTCGATGCTCTGAACAATCAGCTTCTTTCCTATGAACAGCAGAAGTTGTCGATCATCTCCGAGAAGAATTCTTTCGTGGAGCAGTGGCTCAATTCGATATCGGAGGAATACATCAATGTCAGCCGCGAACTGGACGGCAATGAGAAGATGCTGATGAAGGCTGAGAGCCTTGCGGGATATGTTACTCTGACTGCGCCATGCCGTGCTGTCGTGCAGGACATGGCATCGTTCCCTGTGGGTTCGGCGGTTGGCGAGGCCGAAGCTGTCATTACTCTGGTTCCTCTTGAAGGCATGTTGGAAATCGAAGCGGAAGTTCTCCCGCAGGACATCGGCCGCGTTCAGACTGGCAACGAAGCGCGCGTCAAACTCTCCGCCTTCCCCTTCCAGAAGCACGGCACGCTGAACGGTCTCGTAAGGATGATTTCCGCAAATACATTTACGCGCGATGCAGGCATTCAGGGGAAGGCGTCCTATTATCGCACGCATGTGGTCGCTTCAGGCAAACTCAGAAATGTGCCAGACAATTTCGAACTCATTCCAGGCATGGAGGCGGAGGTCGAACTCAAGACTGGCAGACGTCGTGTCATAGAATATCTCATCTATCCGATTATCAAAGGATTCGATGAGGCATTCCGTGAACCGTGAGATCTTGGCTTCACTTTGTTTTTTTAGCGCGCAAAGGGTCACCCGCCGTTTACACGGCGGGCGCGAGAAAGGGTCACCCGCCGTTTACACGGCGGGCGCGAGTTTTCCCCACAAGGGCGCATAGAATCTTTAACCAAGCTGGAATTCGATAGTCTTGCGTCTGGCAAAGCATATAGTATTCCGAAAGGGAGCAGATGGCGGCGCGATGCTTTTCGCGTCTGCCTCAGGGAAGGCCTATGCACTGAATGCCTCGTCTGAATTCATCGGCGAAAGACTCAGCCGCGGAATTTCTCTGGAGGAGCTTCTTGCACAGATGTGCGCAAGATATCCGAACGAAAATCCCGATGAACTCAAGCGGTCGCTGTGCCTTTATCTTGGCCAGCTGAAGACTCTCGGATATATCGAGGGCTTTGACGGAAAGGCGGTGGACGCGACGCCGACGCCTTCTGATGCGCTGCCGGACGAAGCCAAATCCAATGCCCTTCCAGAGAATCATCTTCTCTACAAGGGAAACAGCATGGCCAGAGTCTTCGTCCTCGGAGACATTCTTGTTGTAAAGGATCTCCCTTTGGAAGAATTCTCGCGTGGGGATATAGTTGCATTCAAGTTCCCTGACGCAAAAGATGGTATCGTCCATCGTATCGTCAAAATGGCCGCTGATGGTTTCGTCACCATGGGCGACAACAATTCGGTTCCAGACGGCTGGATTGTGACGGTAGCCGATCGCCCGCGGCTTGTTGTCGAGCGAATCGATGTCGCTGGGAGGCATCACTGCATTTCCCGAGGCCGCGTCGGCATGCTTGCATTCCGATGGCATCGCTGCCGTTACTGGACGCGTCGCCTGCTTTCCAAAATCTATCGCTTTGTCTTTCCACGATAGCAATTGAATGGATTTTCTCAAGACAACATTGTTCAGACTACCCTTCTGCAGGGAATTCAGGCGCTTTGCCTATGCGATTCTGTTCGCCGAATTCCTGCTGGCAGGACTTGCATGTCTCATGCCTCTGATGCAGAAGCAGCTAGTCGATAATGCCTTGAACGGCGAGCGGTCGAAGGTGGTGTTGACGTGCGTGGCCGTGGCTCTGCTTGCGGTCGCCTCCTTCGCTATCTCGCTTGGCGTGCGCCGTTGCAAAGGCGTCATGCATGCGCATGTCACCAAAGAGGCGAAGGGAACCGTGTTCAGATGTCTTCTCGCGCTTCCTGAGAACTTCCTCCAGGAGCGTGGAAGCGGCTATTTTTTCAATCGCGTTCAGCACGATACAGGCGAAGTGGTGTCTTTCATCTGCAACGGCGGAATATCGGTATGGAACGATATGGTCCGTCTTGTCATTTCTTTGGGAATGGTATATTGGATGGATTGGCGTGTCGGAGCCTTTGTGACGGTGTGTCTGTTGCCGCAGGCGTTCGTATGCAGATATTTCCAGCAATGCCAGCGCGAGATAAGCAAAACTCTTCACGAATGCACGGCTTCGCAGCGGCAGGTCATGCAGGAATATCTTGAAAATCATCGTCTCATGAACACGCATGATTATGCGGCTCCCGCCGAGTCCCGCCTCAGGAAGGGTTTTGATCAATGGAGCGATCTTTATCTCAAGCGCATAGCGAACGAGAACAGATTTGCGTTCTGGATACAGATCAGCACATGGATGTGCACGGGAGTCGTCATCCTTGGCGGATTCTATCTTGTCGGACTTGAAATGGTCAAAATCAGTTCGCTATGGGCTGGAATCTGCCTGATCAGGATTGTATTTACTCCTGCGAAAAATCTGGCCTTTTTCTTCGTGCCCGCAGCCTCGGCGCAGACTTCATGGCTTCGAATACAGGAATTGGTGAAGAACGCCACTGTGCAGGATACAGAAGACGATGCTGCCGAAACGACTCCTGTTCCAGAAGGTGACATTGTTCTCGACAATGTCACTTTCGGATATGCGACCGACGCCAAGACCTTGCAGAATTTCAGCATGACCGTGCCTTTGGGAAGCCTTCGCTATCTGATGGGACCAAATGGCTGCGGCAAAAGCACTGTCCTTGCGCTTCTGCTGAAGCTGTATGCCCCTGAAAGCGGAAGGATTCTCGCCGGCGGCACGGATCTCAGTGGCATTCCCACACGCGCATGGCGACGTAACATAGGCTATCTCGGACAAAAGCCGCCGTTCGTCCGTGGCACTCTTCGCGAAAATCTCATGCTGGGAAACAATGCGGGAACGCCGATGGAGGATTCCGTCCTGATGGCGGCGCTTCAGGCGGCAGGCTGCGACAGCATTCTCGAACATCACGCTGGCGGACTCGATGTGCAGATCACCATGAACGGCGACAATCTTTCCGGCGGTGAACGACTGCGTGTCGCACTCGCCAGAGAATTGCTCAGAAATACGACGATTCTTTTGTTGGACGAACCAGCCGCCGCTTTGGATTCGGACGGACGACAGCAGTTCTATGCGCAATTGGAGACACTTGTCGGGAAAAAGACGATACTCGCCGTTGTTCACGATCTGCCTGGCGGCCATGATGACGATGTCATTTTGATGCATCCAGCAGAGTGTTCTTGACCATTTTGCATATCTTGGCGTTTTACGGAGAAAATAAATGAAACTGCATCCAGATGTTTTTTTGAGGAAGGAGTTCGACGACAGCGGCATTCTCATGCGCCGTTCGGACGGAAAGGTCTTCTATTTGAATCCGATTTCCGTTCTGATCTGCGAAGTGCTGGAATCGAACGTCGATGAAGCGACAGTGATTCAGCATGTCCGCGACCATGTCAAGGGCGTTCCTGAAAATCTTGCGGACGATGTTCACGCGTTTCTGTCGCAGTTGCGCGGTGCTGGTCTTATAACCGAAGAGGAGTAGCGGATGTCAGCCGCCATGTCGCACATTTTTTTGCCCATAGGCTTTGAACGCAGCGAATGCATTGAGGCCGTGGATGAATTCGGCGAAGCTGTCGTCAAGGAAGTCGCCAGCCTTCTGAAGATAGAAGTGCTGCCTGGTGGTAGCGATGAAAAGATTCCTGCCGTGCGCATCGGCAATGCTGAACCTGCGGCGGAGGACGGTTATGTGCCTTGGGAAAAGCCCTACGTCTTTTTCGGAGTCATATACTGTCGGAAAGATTGCTGCGCCCATTACATCCGTGTAAAGAAGAAGGTGCGTGAGGATAGGGGATTGCTTCAGCAGGCGTTAAGACGCGCGATGCTTCTTGCTATCTGCCGCCGTGTTCTGGCAGAGGATGTGTTTCCTGCTCCGTAGGGTGTCTGGGAAGGATTTGTG
>JAKSPA010000091.1 GCA_024405235.1 Lentisphaeria bacterium | reverse complement strand
GCGTTATATAATCTGATGGAGACTTCCTGAACGGCGTTGGAGAGTCCTTCGTCGAAGGTGAAGCGTTCGCGCGGCCAGTCGCAGGATGTTCCGATGGTTCTGAGCTGCTTGATGATCTTGCCGCCGTACTGTTCCTTCCACTTCCAGACTTCGTCGAGGAACTTCTCGCGTCCGAGATCGTAGCGCGTCAGATTCTTCTCTTTCTTGAGATAGGCTTCGACTTTCGCCTGCGTGGCGATGCCAGCATGGTCCATGCCGGGCACCCAGCATGTCTCGCGTCCGCGCATCTTCTCGAAGCGGATGAGAATATCCTGCAGAGTGTTGTTCAGGACGTGTCCGAGCGTTAGGATTCCCGTGACGTTTGGTGGCGGAATGACGATGGTGTATGGCTTTTTGGCGCTGTTGACATCGCTATGGAAGTATCCGCGCTGTTCCCATGTAGGATACGACTTTGCCTCGACTTCCGCCGGGGAGTATGCTTTTGACAGTGTTTCGTCGCTCATGTTTTTTAGACGGTTGTTTATTATTGGGAAGAGAATTCGGTAAGTAGATAAATGTAACCCGTCAATGGCGGATTGTACGTTATTATAAGTGTGTGTCGTCGGTGGAAATGAAACGTTTGTCCAGCAGATGTTCGAGCCTGAGGTCGCCCATGGAATGTCTCATGGCCGATCTGATGCCTGGAAACCGTTCTTCAAGCGTTTCAAGAAGGTTCTCGATGAACTTTCTGTCTCCCGCTTCAGCCAGCATGGGTTCGTATGGGCATGAGGGCATGATTGGAAAATCGAACAATTTGGCGACCTGCTTTATGTCGTCCTTCCGAAGGCCCCACAATGGTCTGACGAGTCTTGCGGTTCTGCCGTCTGCTGGCACATTCGGTCCCATGGTTTTGAGGCCGCCGCCGTGGAAGAGGCTCATGAGAAACGAGACGCAGAGGTCGTCGAGATGCTGTCCGAGCGCGAGTTTGTTGCAGCCGAGTTCCTTCATGAGAGCATGGAGCTGCCCTCGGCGGAGCCGCGAGCATCTCGGACATGGTTTCGTGCCGACGATATCGCTTGTCAGGAGCTTGTGCAGTTCAGGGACCTTTCTCAGATGGTAGTCCCAGCCTTGCGCGATGCAGTATTCGCGGATTCTGTCGGAATCGAAGCCTGGATAGCCGACGTCTATTGTTGTGCCGACGAGCGTGATTTCAAAGGGCATTCTGCGTTTCAGTTCCTGCAGGAGATGCATCATGAGGAAGCTGTCTTCGCCGCCTGAAAGCCCTACGAGAATTCGGTCGTCTTTCTGAAAGATGTTGAAATCGGCGGAATCCTTGGCGCAGAGTCGAAGCAGTTTTTGGAAACTGCGCGTTTTCAGCGGCGCGTTTTTCAGAAAACCTTCTGCTTTGACCATGAATTCGTCGATGATGGAATCAATCGACGCATTTGCGTCCAAAGCGATGTCGCATTTGCGGTAGATTTGCTGCCGTTCGTCAAAGCGCTGTCTGTTCCAAAGGGGCCTTTCCGCCTTTTCCGAGTCGGTCAGTCTGGCGTCGATGGTCTCCCACGAAGCATCCAGAAATACCACAAGGCCGCTTTCGTGCAGGATTTTTTGATTGTTCGGGAGGCAGGGCAGGCCGCCGCCCGTGGAGATTACCGTGAAGTCTTCTGATTCGGCTATTGCGCCGAGAAGTTCATGCTCAGCGGTGCGGAACGCCTCTTCGCCGTTTGCGCGAATATATTCGGCTGGAGTGGCTTGCAGCTTTTCGGAGAGAAGGGTGTCTGTGTCAAGCCATGGGCGTTTTATGCAGGCGGCGATTTTCTGGGCGATGGTTGATTTTCCTGCGCCCATGAAGCCCGTGATGTAGATATTGGCCGCCATTTTTATTGAATCAATTTAATTGCGATGACAACAATGAGCACGCAGGCGTTGTAGAATCCGTGAATCAGAATAGGCTGTATCAAATCGTGCTTTTTGATTTGCCATGAAAGGAGTAGTCCGAAAAGCACCAGTCCCAAAAAGGCGGCTGGTTGAAGATGTATTGCGGCGAAGATGACTGCCGCAAGAATGCATGCAGGCTTTTCGGAAATCCTGATTGACATGAAGAAATGCGGGAGCAGTCTCCTGAAAAAGAGCTCTTCGGCGATTGGCGTGACGACGCACAGGCTGAATGCCGCGAATGGAATTGCGCGCCATTCGAGGCCCTTCGTTGCATCAAGAAACGGGTGGACTGGCACGTTCGGAAAGATTCGCGATGCGATGAGCGTGCATGGAATGTTGAGGGCGGTGACCGCCATGAAGATAGCGATGCTCCAGAGAGCCGCCGCGCCGATTCGCCTGGTGCATGGAAGCGTCTTGTCGATGCATGCGACATGGCGCCATTCAGGAGCAGGGCGCATGACGGCCCATAGGAGCGCCATGCCTAGAAGGAGTCCAGCGCCTGGCGGCAGGTGTCCCGCGAAGGGAGGAATCCTGTCGAATAAGAGGCCGATCAATCCTCCCGCGAAGAGTCCGTTCAGTTGTCTTTGGCGGTCGTCGGACATTGTCTGGAAGCGCTATTTGGCTGACCAGAAGGCGTATGCGCCAGAGGGAACCGCCAGAATGCCGTCACCTGCGGGAAGAACCATTTCGCCAGTGCGGATGTTGCCCTTTGGGAAGGACTGCGCCGCCAGATGCGATAGCACAAGCGGCGTGTAGCCAGGCGTATGGCAGGTCAGCATGACGAACGAAGGTGTCTCCGAAAGCACTTGGCTGCAGAGGTCAAGCAGTTCCAGCATGCATTGGTCGATCTGGAAGAGCTCCTGGCTGGTGCCGCGTCCGAAACTCGGCGGATCGAGAATGATTCCGTCGTATTTGCGGCCTCTGCGAATTTCGCGTTTGAGGAATTTCGTGACGTCGTCGACGATCCAGCGGATTGGCGCGTCCTGCAGGTGATTCGCGGCGGCGTTGTCGCGTGCCCAGTCGGTCATCTTCTTCGATGCGTCAAGATGGCAGACTTCCGCGCCAGCCATTGCACATGCCAGCGTGGCGCCTCCCGAATAGGCGAAGAGATTCAGGACGGAAAGCTTTTTCGGCAATGCTTCGCGGATTTTTTCGCGGACGAGATTCCATCCAAGAAGGTGTTCCGGAAATATTCCGACGTGTCCGAAATCGGTCGGCTTCAGAAGGAATCTCACGCCGCCGAGTTCGCACTGCCAGCCATCGCGGATTCGTGGCGAGCGGAATTCCCAATGGGAGCCGTGCTCTCTGGAAAAAGAGGCGTGCGCCTCGCGCCATAGCTCCTGGTGCTGCGGCGCCCACACAGCCTGCGCGCATGGACGCGACAGGATCCATTGGCCGAAGCGCTCCAGTTTGCGTCCGGCGCCCGCGTCAAGAAATTCGTATTTGGAATCGAAGGTCATTTCTTCCGTGAAAGTCTTTGAATGAATCACAGGTCGGAGAGGCGGAAGCCTGTTGGGGCTCCGAGAGCGGAGACGGACGGCATTTCCTTCCAGATGCCTTCCTGCGGCGTGAGGATTGTCCATCCCGTGCCGAGAATCTGCCTTGTCCATGCGAGTGTGTCAATGATTGTCGGAAGATCCCAATGCTCGGCGTTTGCGCGTCTGGATTCATGGACGGCTATGTCGCAGAAGCCTGGCGTCAAGTTCTTTAGGACTAGCGTGCCTTCTTGCGAGAAATTGGCGAGCTGGCGAATGACGCGCCTGTAGAGCGATTGCGTCTTGCGGCTTTGCCAGCAGGGCATTGCATTCTCCTTGACAGCGTGTCTGGAAGAATCGTCGATTGGCATTGAGGCCATGTCCAGAGCAAGTTTCGGAGATTCTCCAATGGCTTCCAGATCGGCGCGGACTAGTTCGCCGTTCTTGTCAAATTCAATTGTCCTTGCATCGTTTTTGACAGACCAGTCCTGTTCGATTTCAGGAGCGCTCCATGCGAGATATGAAGTGAAGCGGTAGTTTCGCGCTTCTGGCTGAGAGACAGGGACCTCTTTGGCTGGTGCGCCGTCTTCGCCTGGCATGAAACGCGGATCCTTTGCGAGAGCCGCCGCCGCCTTTGCTTCCGCTGCGGCATCGCAGAATGCGACGTATCTTCTTAGAGTCATGCGATTGCCAGAACGCGTGAGTTCAAGGCGGCCTGTCGCGTGCAGGAATTCGCCGTTGAGGGCTTTCTGCCAGCGCCACAGATCGTCGCCCAGACCGACTTCCAGTCTGCGGCCTTTTGCGTCTTCCAGAACGATCGCGGCGGGAATCGGCGCGATGACGAGCGGCGTCGATAGTTCTTCCGGAATCGGAATCCATTCGGCAACGGTGGAATCGGCGTTGACGACGAAGTATTTTTTCCATGCGCCTGCGAGAACCATGCTGCCCAATTCAAGGCCGCTCTTCAGGGGCGTCGCCTTCGGCCATGTCAGATCGTATGTGGCGCGGATGGCGTTTCCCGCGATGCGATGCGTCTGCTTTAGTCTGACTTGCGCCGATGGAAATTCGCCGTCGCCTTCGAAAACGGCACAGCCGCCTTTGTGGAAGTGCCTGACTTTTCTGGTGTCGAGTTCATCGTCGTTCACGCCGTCGATTCGGCAGTGGACGAAACTGAGAAGCGTCGAGCCCTGCGATTCGATTTTGCGCGGGCCGACAGCGCGTCCGTCGGTATATTCGATAATCCAGTCTGCGTTTGGATGATTCAGTTTCATTTTATCTTCTATTTTATTAGGTTATTTGTCAAGAACGGGCCATGGCTCCTTGGTCACGTCTCCTTCCGGCGTGAATTTCAAGGCGGTTTTGAAATCGTAGACGTCCACGAAATCAGTGCGCGAGTCTTTTGGCGAAACGGAGAGCATGCCGACGTCGATCAGAGCGTAGATGATATTTCCGAAATCGTTTGTCTCATGGATGTTCCACTGCGCGAGGACATCTATCGCGAAGGAGCCGTAGTCTTCTAGCAGGCTGTCTTTAAGAGCGTCGCAGATAGCCTGTCCCGTGACATGGCGTGTCTTTCTTGCCTCTTTTTTTGAGGAATTCGCTTCAAGAAGCCTCTTCAGGCATTTTGACACATAGCAGATCGCGGCCACTGGATATCTGTTGTCGTTGGCCGCCGCGAGACTGTAATAGTGCAGGTCCGGATCCTGTTGCGTTGTCGGAAATTGGAGGAATGTCGGCATGGCTGCTTCCAAAGGGAGTGCTTATGCGTTGCGTGCGGCGATTTTCTCTTGGATTTTCGCCTGCATTTCAGCCAGTTCGCTGCCTTGGTACTGCTTTTGCGAAGCGCCGAGAAGAACCTTGTCGTCCACAAAGCGCGGGATGATGTGAAGATGTGCGTGGGGGACTTCCTGGCCTGCGACCTGTCCGTTGTTCATGAGGAGATTGAAGCCGAGGGCGCCAGTCGCTCGCATGATGGCGGGGGCGATCTTCGCGGCCGCCGCGAAGATCGCGTCGCGATAGTCGTCGGGAAGGTCGCTGATTCCGTGGCAATGCGTCTTCGGGATTACAAGCGCGTGGCCGAAATTGAAAGGCGCGATGTCGAGAAAAGAAAGGACCTTGTCGTCTTCGTAGATTTTGGCGGCAGGGATTTCTCCTGCGATGATCTTGCAGAAAACACAGTGGTTGTCAAATTCCATAGTGGTTTTGGATTGTCTTTGTTATTGGTTTGTTTCAAAAGCGTTTTTACGGAGTGCGCTCAGGCTTCGCCTTTGGCGCGCGGGCAGATCTGCTGATAGGGGCACGTGGCGCAGAAGGCGGGATTCGTCGTGCAGAGGAAATCATCTTCCTCCGCGAGATTCTCCACGGGATCGCGAAGCTTGGCTCTCATGGCCAGCGCGCTGTTCAGAATCTGGTCCTTGCCCGAGACGATTGATTCGTTCTTGATTTCGTAGGTGCTCAGGCGACCGCCATCGTTGAGAAAGACGCCTTCGAGGCTGATTTTCTCAAGCGGAAGCTTGTATGTGTGCATGGCGAAGAGGGCGTAGCAGGCGAGCTGCAGACGCAATTCGTCTCTGTGTTCGGTGCCTGTCTTCCAGTCGACGATATGCAGAATGCCGTCGTTGTCCATGTATGAGAAATCGAGCGCACACCAGATCTTGAGCGGAAGCGCGGGGGCGTTTTCCTGTGCGGGCAGTTCTCCGACGACGAAATTCGTGAGGGTGTCGATGGTGCCCCATTGAGTCGCGTCAAGGTGCTCAATGTTTGTCAGGATTTCGCAGTTGCGGAAGCTTTCCAGCGCATCGAACACCTTCGCTCTCAATGCGGCGATCTCTTCCGGCGGGACCTGCTCGCCGTCCTGCGCATAGTAGTGCTCGAAGAGATTGGCGTTGCGCTTGGGATCCTGCTGCCATGCCTTCGAACGCGACTGCTTCCAGCCTGCGTTCAGTTTCGCACGGGCGGCTTCCTGAAGCGCTGACAATTCCGGCAGGACTCGCCTTGATTGGAATTCAATAAGGCAGTCCTTGATGACGTCATGGACGATTGCGCCGCCCCAGAGCGGGAAGCTCGTCATCTGCTTGAGAATGTATAGCAGGCGCGCTCTTTCAGGAGCTTTCGGATCCCAGCCGCCCCATGCGCCGTAGTATTGGTAGTAGTAGGCGCGCTGGCAGGATCTGAAAAGCCTGCTCCTGCTGACAGACCATGTGAGATCGTTCGTCAGTATTCTAGACATTGGCCATCTCCACGACTCTTGTCTGCTCGGCGAAAAGATCCTTCAGACCGCCTTTCGCGAGCGAAAGGAGTTTCGCAAGATCGTCGTCTCCGAAGGTTGCTTCTTCGCCAGTGCCCTGAATTTCCACAAAGCGTCCCTGGTCCGTC
>JAKSPA010000090.1 GCA_024405235.1 Lentisphaeria bacterium | reverse complement strand
TTGATTCCTTTGAGTCCTTTGAAGAACAGTAAAGATAGGGGCTCAGAAGTAGATAGACTTTTTCTGTGGCTTTAGTTTTTCTATGGACGCGTCAGATTTTTCATCCAGTTGAAGGAATTGATTTTGACGACGGCGACGAAGCATTTGAGAACCTGATCGCAGAGCAGGCAGGCGTATACGATCCATGGTTGCGCGTGGAAATAGAATTGTGCAAGCAGCGCGGAGGGAAACACTACAAAAAATACGAAGAAGCTGTCGTTTTTGAATACGAAGGCGGTGTCGCCTCCTGCTTTGACGAGTCCGATGAGACATGGCGCCTGATAGCATCTGAAGACGAGGACTATCGTGAGGACAAGCATGAAGGTTTGCGCGATTTCACGTGTGTGGGGCGTTATGTTGTAGCATGAGAGGTAGGCGTTGCTGAACAGTATTGCTGTGAGGCCAGTCAGCAGTCCGATGCCTAGGAAGATCACTTGCATGGTCCTGGCCTGTGTCTTCATCTTGTTGAATTCACCACGGCCGATGGTCTTGCCTGTAGTGATTCCCACTGCTGACGCCAAACCGAATGTGCCTATGCAAAGGAGGCCGTCGAAGGCGTCGGTAATGCTCATTGCAGCCATGGCTTCTTTTTCCATGCTGCCGGTGATGAAAGCGCGCAGGAAAAGGTTGACTGCCCAGACTGCTTGTCCGGCGACAAGCGGCGTGCCGTACTTGAGCAGGTCATGGAAGATTTCTTTGTCCCAACGCAGGAAGTCGCTGGTTTTGAGACGGAGATTCCTGTCGACTTTCAGTGCGAAATATAAAACCACGAACAGTTCGATTGCACGTGATATGACAGTTGCCAGAGCCGCTCCGCGCACGCCCATGGCAGGGAATCCGCAGTGTCCTGAGATGAAGAGGTAGTTGCCTGACACGTTGATGACAAGTGCGACAATCGAGTTATACAATCCGATGCGGACCATTTCCACCGAGCGTAGAACGCTGAGCAGAGTTATCGAGACGCCAAAAAGCACATAGCTTATTCCGACAATGCGCAGGTAGCTTGCACCGCTGGCAATTACTTCAGCGTTGTCTGTCATCAAGCGCATTACGACGTGTGGAAAAAGGACTGTGCAGGCCGTGAAGAGACATGTGATGCATAGGGCGATTCGCATCGCGATGGAGAATACGTCCTTGATATGCTCGCAGTCGTGTTTACCCCAGTATTGGGAGGCGAGGACGACGATGCTGGCATCCAGTCCCAACAGTAGCATCTGGAGGAAATATTGGACGTAGTTGCTGAAATACAGTCCTGCGATCTTTACGTCGCCTAGCTGTCCTACCATCATATTGTCGGCGAGAGTGACGCCATGCGTTATGATATTCTGCAGAATGATAGGAATTGCCAGAACAACCAGCGAATGATAGAATTGTTTGTCGCGAACCCAAAAAGACATATCAGAGGACTATTTTTTCTTTTGCTTGCGTTTCCAGGCAATTCGTGCATCCACTAGCGCAATTGAGTTCGCGCCACCTGCGAAGGCATGGTCCTTTGCCTGTATTGGATCGTCCTCCCATCCGCAGACGGGACAGATTTCATATTTTCCTTTGGTGTCCAAAACGCGTATTCCACAGCATGGGCACTTTGCTTTCTGGCGAATGCGGAATGTAATCATTGTCTTCTCCAATAGTTGATTCCAGCGGAAGGCCTGAACATTGTCTTTGCGGTGCCGTCCGATGTCAAGACACCGAAGGTATTGCTATCCTGATGATAGAACATCCTGTCGCCGTCGCCGTTTGTTTTAGTGAGCGTCCCCTTTGGCGGATGCTCGAAGAAATACAAGGCAGCGACGCCATATTCCTGTTCGTTATGGAATTCAGGGAATTCCGCCTGATGTTTTTCCCAATGCCGTTCCAGATTCGAACGATGCCATTTGCTTTTCGGCTTGAAGTCAGGCGGGGGGATCGTCGTCCAGCCGCCGGTGTTTTCTTCTGGAGCGGGACGATGTGTGGAGACTTTAGGCGTCGTCTGAGCCTTCTGCTTGACGGCGGTGTCCTTGGTTGTCTGCGCAGAGGGGAGGGCGGGCGCAGGAGTTGGAGCGGTCTGTTTTTCAGTGACAGCTGGAGCCTTGCTTTCGGTCGCCTGCCTGACCGTCTTTTTCTTTGATGCGTTCTGTTCTGTTTGGACTGTCGGTTCGGCGATTGGCAGGACAGTTTCCTGCGATTCCTGCTGGACTTATACTGAGGGAGCTTTTTGCGGGTGGTCCTGCTTCGTTGGTTGAGATGCGTAGGCCGAAATGGCCATGAAGACAAGTGCCGCAAGGATGGACGTCACCTGCTTCAGTTTTTTTTGCATCTGTTTTGACATATACTACGAAAATTGCCTATGCTGTTTTTGTGGAAAAGCATAGTGATGATCAGTTTTTTTGCATACTATCATTAGAATTTTCGAATTTTCAAGTCATTGTTCGGAGAAAATCACTTGAATGAAATATATTTGCGCGAGCGCAACATGTTAGCAATAGAGGTAAAAGATGTTCATAAAAGAAAAAATCGTAAGCGTTGTAGGTCTGCTGGTGTTCATCGCTGTGGCATGGCTATGTTCCACAAACCGCAGGAAGATTGACTGGAGGCTGGTTCTAAACGGCACGGTCATTCAGCTTGTTTTCGCTCTGCTGATTTTGAAGACATCAGTCAGACAGAGTGTATTCACGTTTCTTGACGGCGTGGTCATGAAGCTGTTGGAGCAGAGCAAGGCCGGCGCCGAGTTCCTGTTCTCGAAAGTCCTGACTGATCCGGAGACCGCTTCGAAAGTGCTTGGCACGGGTTTCATTTTCGCATTTCAGATGCTTCCTGTCATCATTTTCGTTTCAGCCGTGACTGCAATCCTATACTACTGCGGCGTTCTGCAGAAGATCGTTCTGGTGCTGGCCATCATCATGAAGAGGACTCTGCGAATTTCAGGCGCGGAGGCGTGCAGTGCTGCCGCCAATATCTTCATTGGACAGATAGAGGCGCCGTTGATTGTGAAACCATACATCAAAGACATGACGAATTCCGAAATAGCATGTCTTATGACTGGCGGTCTGGCGACGATTTCCGGTTCTTCGCTTGGTGGATGCGCCAAGATGCTTGGAGCGAATATCGACGGCATTGCAGGGCATCTCATCGCGGCTTCCATCATGTCGGCACCAGCCGCCATCGTCTTTTCCAAGATACTCGTCCCGGAAGAAGGGACGCCTGTCACGTTGGGAAAGTTCAAGATGAACGATACACGAATCGATTCGAACGTCGTCGACGCATGTGCGCGCGGCTGTTCTGAGGGCCTGAAGGTCGCGCTGGACATTGCGGCCATGCTCATCGGATTCATCTCGGTGATCGCGATGCTGCAGTGGATTTGGAACGGCGCCGTTGGCATGTGCGGTCTTGGCGAGGCTTGGCATCTTCAGAATGTAATCGGCTGGCTCTTTTCGCCATTCGCCTATCTGCTTGGAATCCCTGCGACAGACATGGTCGTCGGCGGACAGCTCATAAGCGAAAAGACCTTCCTGAATGAAATGGTTGCCTATTCGCATCTTTCACAGCTGCTTGATGGAACGCTCACCTCTCGTTCTGCGGTCATTCTGTCATACGCACTCTGCGGATTCGCGAATTTCGGTTCCATCGGAATGCTCATTGCGGGATTCGGTGGCATGGCTCCGAACAGGAGAGGCGATGTGTCGCGTCTTGCGATGCGAACGCTTCTAGGAGGCACTTTCGCTTCTTTCTCGACGGCGATAATCGCCGGCTTGTTCCTGTAGCGAAAAGGCTTGTCGTCTTTCGTGCGTATATTATATTATGGAAAATACGCAATTGCAAAGCCATGAAGAATATCTGTCAGAACAAAAGAGCATTTCACGACTACCAGGTGCTGGAGAAGCTGCAGGCTGGTATTGCCTTGACCGGCACGGAGGTAAAATCCTGCCGGAATGCGGGCATGTCTCTTGCTCAGTCGTACGTGACCATTGACCAGAAGGGCAATGCGCAGCTTGTCGCGTGCAATATCGCGCCGTACGCCATGGGAAGCTACAACAACCATGCGCCCACAAGGCAGCGGCAGCTGTTGCTGCACAAGAAGGAAATCAGAAAACTCAAGCGTTCAGTTGAGGCAAAGGGGCTTACGATTATTCCGCTTGAGGCGTATTTCGACAACCGCGGACATATAAAATTGGACATAGGCCTCTGCCGCGGCAAGAACCTCCATGACAAGCGCGACGCCATGAAGGAGCAGATGGACGAGCGCGAGGCGGAACGCGCCATGCGTTCTTCGCGATAGAGTGGAAGTCAGCCATGTTAGTTTCGGATTTCGATTTTGATTTGCCGCAGGAATTGATTGCGCAGCGTCCTTTGGAGGACCGCGCCTCTGCCAGAATGCTTGTCATGGAGCGAGACGGCGCGGGACGTCTGGATTCCGTCTTCCACCATTTCGCGGAATATTTCCGTGAAGGCGACTGTCTAGTACTGAATGACACGCGCGTGATACCTGCGCGCCTGTGGGGCGAACGTCCTGAAACGCATGGCCGTGTGCAGGTTTTCATGCTGGAGAGCAGAGGAGGGCGCAAATGGCAGGCCTTTCTGAAACCAGGACGACGTCTACGCATTGGCGCCAGAGTCGTTCTTGACGGCGCAGGCACTGGACTTACGGTTCTTGAAAAGGAAGCCGACGGCGCGTGCATCGTGGAATTCGATGAAGAGGACGTTCTGTCCATTTTGGAGAAATACGGCAAGACGCCGTTGCCGCCATACATCAGCCGCGAAGCGGAGGAGACCGACAAGGCGGACTATCAAACCATCTACGCAAAGAATCCAGGCAGCGTGGCATGTCCCACCGCCGGCCTGCACATGACGCCTGAAATCATGGCACAACTTGAGAAGAATGGCGTGCGGATCGCGCGTCTGACTCTGCATGTCGGGGCAGGCACCTTCAAGCCTGTTGAGAGCGAGACGATAGAGGGGCATGTCATGCATGAAGAGCGCTACACGCTGAGCGAAGAAGCCGCCGAAATCATCAATTCGACGCACAGAAACGGCGGGAGAGTCTTCTGCATGGGAACCACTTCTGTCAGGACCGTCGAAACATGTGCGGATGGCGACACTGGTTTCGTGAAGGCTGGAAGCGGGCGCACGAGCATCTTCCTCTATCCTCCAAAACGACCGAAGGTCACCGATGGCCTGCTGACCAATTTCCATCTTCCGCAGTCCACGCTTTTGATGCTTGTGTGCTGCTTCGCGCCTTATGACAATGTCATGGCGGCCTATCGCTTTGCAATCCATGAAAAATTCCGTTTCTTCAGCTACGGCGACTGCATGCTGCTTCTGCCGCCTGGACAACGCCTTTAGAAATTTCGGATTGGCATTATAGTAAGTAAAATCGCAGAATTTCTTTCGGGATATTTTTAAAAAGGGAAACAAAAATGAAACTGCAGGGCGTTTACACAGCTCTTGTCACCCCTTTCCGCAACGGAAAGGTCGACTATCCATGCCTTGAGGCGTTGGTCGAACGTCAGATTGCCGCAGGCGTGGCGGGAATCATTCCAGTTGGAACCACTGGCGAATCTCCCACCGTCACTGTGGACGAACATCTTGATATCATCCGATTCGTGGCTGAAAAGACGAATCGCCGTTGCCAGATCATCGCAGGAACCGGTGCCAACTCCACCGAGGAGGCGATTCGTCTGACGAAGGAGATGGTCGGTCTTCCTGTTGACGCTACGCTTCAGGTCACTCCCTACTACAACAAACCATCCTCCGAAGGTCTCTACCGCCATTTCGTCGCGACCGCCGAGTGCACTGATCTGCCGATCGTGCTCTACAATGTGCCTGGCCGCACAGGCAAGGAGATTCCGCTGGATGTCGTCAAACGTCTTTCGACTCATCCGCAGGTCGCCGCAATCAAGGAGGCTGCAGGAAGCGTGGAGCGCGTCAACGCCATTCGCAACATGTGCGATCTGACGGTGCTGAGCGGCGACGACAGTCTTGCGCTTCCGATGATGTCCGTCGGAGCGTCTGGTGTCATCAGCGTGCTTTCCAACGTCGCTCCTGAAGCGTACGTCAAGATGTGCAATCTGGCGCTTGCGAACGACTTCGCGGGAGCCTACGCAATCCACAAGCGCTACTATCCTCTGGCGCACGATCTCTTCCTCGAGGCGAATCCGATTCCCGTCAAGGCGGCTCTCGCCGACATGGGCCTTCTCGCCGAAGAGTATCGCCTGCCTCTCTGCGAAATGGGTGAAGCGACGCGCGCGACGCTCAGAAACACGCTGAAGAGTCTCGGTCTCATCTAAATGTCTGAATTCTCCAACAAACCAGTCCGTGGAGTCCAGTTCGATTTGGTTGATCTTCCGCCCGAAGGGCTTGACCTTGACGGCGAAGTCCCTGCGGTCGAACTGGATCTTTCCGACGAAGAGAGAACGTGGTTCACGGCGCCTGTGGCCTACCATCTGCATCTCGAACCCATAAACGGTGGCAATGATCTTCTTGTCAGAGGCCGTCTCAGAACATCGCTTGAAAGCGTCTGCGATCGTTGCGAGACGGTTTTCGGGTGGAATATTGACACCGACGACGTATGTCATGAGGTGGAGAACGCATTTGGGACCACAGTTGACCTCTCAGAATCTCTAAGAGAGGATATATTAATGAGTTTTCCCCAACAGTTTCTCTGTCGTGACGACTGCATGGGACTCTGTCCCAGATGCGGCGCGAACCTAAACGATGGCGCATGCGGTTGTCCCGATGGATTTCCTGGAGACGATCTGGAGAATCCATGGGGAGCGTTGGACGGATTCGATCCGTCCGAAAAA
>JAKSPA010000009.1 GCA_024405235.1 Lentisphaeria bacterium | reverse complement strand
GACTGTATAGGCTAAAGCATCTCATACTAAACTTCTCGCACAAAAATGATTCTGCGCCTTCCCCGTCAAAGACATATTGCCCGGGCACCTCGTCGCTGAACTTCACCGCATCCGCGGTCGTCGTCGAGAATGTTCCGCCGTAACTTGACCCGACGGCGTTGGCAATCGTCGTCTGCGCGACCTGTATCTCGTTCTCCCGCTTCAGGAGTTCCTGTTCACGCTGAAGCAACTCGTTCTTCTGCTGAACAAGCGCCTGTGATTCAGCAGACATGGAGGCGCGGCGCTCCTGCACATCAGCAGTAAGCCCCTCAAGCATCTTCGTGCGCGCCTCCGCCAAAACTCCCTGCCACTCCTGAAGGAATTTGTCGCACTGCTCGTTCGCCGCCTTCTGCAATTCCACCATGTTCTTGGCCGTGGCGTCACGCGTCTCCTGAAGCTGCGAAAGCATACTCTCCTTCTCCTTCGCAAAACCTGCGTCCGCGGATGCCTCGCGAATCTGAACCGCCTCTATGCGATTCGCAAGATCGCTCTCCTGACGTTCCAGATCCATGCGACGCTGCGAAAGTTCGTCCGCCATCTTCTTCAGCGCTTCTTCCTGCTGCGCAAGACGTCCCTTCGCCTCGTTGAATTCAAGAAGCATCTTTGAACGCTCTTCAGTCAGCCCTTGACGGACCTCAGCCTCGCGGAGGGAAAGCTCCATCTCGCGTTTGTTCAACCCGTCCTCGCGCTGCGCTATGGCTTCCTTCTCCTTCAGCATGTCACTCTGCAGCGAATCGAATTTCTCCTTCAAGGAGGCGCCAAGCCTGCGGAAATCCTCCAGCAACTTCTGATCCTGCAGTGCGAAATTCTTATTGAACTCCTCCTGCATTGAAATTATACGCTGTCCCTTCGCGTCCAGTTCGCTCTTCAATTGACGCAACGGCGCCATCTGGTCGTCAAGCGCCGTGGCAAAAGCCGCCTTCGCATCGCATTCCTGAGCGACGATCACCTTCTCGCGCGCCGCCAGATCCTGTTCCTGCTCCATGAACCTGCTAGCCGCCTCCTGATATGTCTGAACAGCAGCAGCCAACGACGAACGCTGCGTCTCCAAATTCTTCAGCTGTTCCTGGTACGCCGCCTCCAGATCGCTGCGCATCATGATCGATGTCCCCAGATTGCCGAGATCCTGAAACTTGATTGTGATCTCGTTCTGCTGACTCTGAAGCATCGCCTTTATTTCATTGTATTTCGCCTGAACCTGCGCTTCGCGCTCACGAAGTTCCTTGTCACTTGTAAACCACCCCATCTGCTTGCCTCCTTTTGTCTCCTTGAAAAGCACTGATTCTCTTATATTCCAATAATGTAAACTACACTTGACACACCGCTTATCCTCAGAATGTTTTTTTTGCCCTTTGAGACAAAAAAAGCCGCAGGTTCAAAGGGACCTGCGGCGATTTTCGGATTGAGGAAGTTATTACTCCTCTTCGGCGGCGAGAGCCTCGGCGACTTCGTCAGAAATCTCCATGTCGTGATAGACTGCCTGGCAGTCGTCATACTCTTCCAGAGCGTCAACGAACTTCTGGACGCTCTTGGCGACATTGATTTCGGAAACCATGGTGGTCGAATCGGGAATCATCGCCAGTGTGGATTCGGTAGGAACAATGCCGTTTGCCTCGAAGATGCCAAGGATCTTCGCGAAGCCATCGGGAGCGGCGATGATTTCGGCAACGCCGTCATCCACCTGAATATCATCGACGGGAGCGTCAGCCTCCATCATGAGTTCGGTCAGTTTGTCTTCATCCGCCCAGTCGCCTTCGATGACGAACTTGGACTTGCGCTTGAACTTGTAGGAGACAGCGCCAGAGCCGCCCAGCTTGCAGTTGTGGCGGGTGAAGAAGCTGCGGATATCGGACGCGCAACGGTTCTTGTTGTCGGACATGCAGTTGACGATGACAGAAACACCGCCTGCTGCGTAGCCTTCGTAGGTGAATTCTTCGATGGCAGCGCCGCCGAGAGCACCAGTTCCCTTCTTGATTGCGCGGTCGATATTGTCGTTAGGCATGTTGGCTGCCTTTGCCGCCGCGATTGCAGCGCGCAGACGCGCGTTCAGATCGGGATCGCCGCCACCTTCACGTGCGGCCTGGATGATTTCTTTGGAAACGCGGGAGAAAATAGCACCGCGCTTTGCGTCTGCGGCGCCCTTCTTGTGTTTAATGGACGACCATTTATTATGTCCTGACATAAGAGATGGACTCTCCTTATTTTGGGGTTATGGTTGAATAAAACGGATTAGGTCAAACAACAAAATTTAAATCCTCTACCGGATTTTGCCAACAACTATGCATGGAAAAATAATCATACTTGGCATATACTTGCTAAATTATCGTTTAAATTAAGCAAAAATCTTAAATACGTCATAACCATTTGCAAAAAGGAAACCACCATGGATCTCAAAATCGGAAGCATAATTCCAGTACAGAAAACGACAGATTTTTCACACGTTTTCGATCGTCTCAACTCGTTTGGCTTGCACACATGCCAGATTTGCACATGGGACATGAACGTTTACGACGGCGATTGGAAAGCCATCGCGGCGACGATCCGCGAGCAGATGGCCGCGAAGGACGTCCAGCCCTCCGCATGGTGGGCTGGCTACAGCGGCAAAGTGTTCTGGAACTTCACAGAGGGGCCTGTCTCGATGGGCCTTGTTCCCGCGCCATATCGCTATCAGCGAATCAGAGACCTCTGCCACGGCGCCGACATGGCAAAGGAACTAGGTCTGCCTGCAATCATCACGCACTGCGGCTTCATTCCTGAAAACATGACTGACGCAGAGTTCCTGCCGACCGTGCTCGCAATCGCAGAAGTCGCCCAGTACTGCAAGGATCTCGGCATACAGTTCTGGTTCGAGACTGGACAGGAGACTCCCGTCACGCTTCTCCGCGCAATACAGAGACTGGAATCGCTGGGGCTCGACAATCTTGGCATCAATCTCGATCCAGCAAACTTGCTCCTCTACGGCAAGGGCAATCCCATCGACGCGCTGGACGTTTTCGGCAAATATGTCCGCAACATCCATGTCAAAGACGGCGCGGTCCCGACGAACGGCCAGAGTCTCGGCCCTGAAAAGCAAGTCGGCCAGGGCCTTGTCAACTATCCTGTATTCGTCAAGAAACTCCTTTCCATCGGATTCGACGGCGAATTCATCATCGAACGTGAAATCGGTGAGAACGAAGAGCAGGCGCGCGACATCCGCGAAACAATCGTGAACCTGCAGAAATGGGCGAACGCGTAATCGCGACAACAAGAAAGACATCCCGCTTTTGGAACCGCTTTATCTAGACAATCATCTGCTCGTGCTTGACAAGCCGTGGGGGCTGCTTACGCAACCCTCCGGCACAGCCGAACCCTCCTTGGAAGAGAGCGGCAAGGCTTTCATCAAGGAGCGCTTCAGCAAACCAGGCGCCGTCTTTCTTGAAGCCGTGCATCGCATAGACCGCGTCGTCGGCGGCGCGGTGCTTTTCGCAAGGACCTCCAAGGCGCTGCAGCGACTGAATGCCCTCCAGCGGGACAAAGGCATCGGCAAAATCTATCGTGCCTTGGTAGAAGGAATTCCATCGCACACGGAAGCAACACTTGAAGATTTTATTCTTCACGACGATTTTCGCGCACGCATCGTTCCGCGAAGCGTTGAAAACGCAAAACCGTGCCGTCTATCATATAGGACATTGGAAATCCGTGACGGCAAGGCCCTTCTTGAAATAAAACTTGAAACAGGACGCTACCATCAGATTCGCGCGCAGCTTTCCCATGCGGGACTTCCGATCTGCGGCGATCTGAAATACGGCGCATCGCGCGACTCGCTCGCTAACGCCCCCGACGGCGGCATCGCCCTGCTCTCCTACTCGCTGGAATTTCCACATCCTGTCTCAAAAGAAATCATAAAAGTGCATTCAAATATGCAGCTGTAGCAATTCAGCCATGTCAAAAAACTATTGTCCAATTCTCAGCACCCTCGGATACATCCTCTCGCCTGACGGAAAATCCGTGCTTCTAACACATCGCATTGCACGCAAAAGCGACGAACAGTTCGGCAAATACAACGGACTGGGCGGTCATTTGGAACCCAACGAGGACGCCGCAGCGGGACTCGTCCGTGAAATCCGCGAAGAATCGACGCTGGAAGTCACCGCCATGCAGCTGCGCGGCACAGTGAACTGGACAGGCTTCGGGCCGCATGGCGAAGATTGGTTCGCCTTCATTTTCCTTGTGACTGGTTTCAAGGGAACGCCGCTCTCCCAAAACGAAGAGGGCACACTATCGTGGATTCCTCTCGCTGATTTTTCCAAATATCCAATGTGGGAAGGAGACAAATACTTCCTGCCGCTTGTCTTTGACGGCGATCCAAGACCTTTCCACGGATATATGCCTTACGAAAACTCGCGTCCGCTTTCATGGAGCTACTCAAGATGGTAGAAAGATACGCTAAAACGCTTCTTGCCCTTCTTCTGCTGTCAACGCCGTTCTTTGCCGAATCGCCGTTCACGGCCGAACTGAGCGTACTTGAAAACAACGGAAAACAGTACGCGCAATTGACAATCCACGGTCCGCAGGACGGACATGTCGATTCCGAGTCTCTCGAGCTTTCGCTGCCGGATGGCTTTTCCTCTACGCTGACGACAGAAATGGCCCTTTCCGATTCGAACGTCTCCTCTACGAATGAACCCTTTTCCATTTATTTCATCTGGACGATCGATCCTCCTGCGCCGCCCGCTGAAATATCCGCCACATTCCAAGGCTGCACGGACGACATTTGCTACATGCCGCAAACTGTTCAGGCAACAATCGGCGACACGCCACCCGCGTTGCAGAAAGCCGTCGCCGCTGTCATTCCAGACGGTTTCAGAGTCTCCGAACAGTTGACAGGCTACCACAACGCGAACGATTTTCTGAATTGGATCTTTGATTCTTTCGAGGGGAAAACAAGACAGTGGAACCTCTTGGAACGCGTATTCGCCAGAGGCGGATGGCTGCTTGCCTGCCTGCTTACAATCATTCTCGGAATCGCCCTTAATCTCACGCCATGCGTTCTGCCGATGATTCCGATCACGCTCGGCGTTCTTGGCGCAAAAAGCGCTGGCAACGGACGATTGCGCGGCGCAATGCTCGGCGGTTGCTACGGCGGCGCAATGGCGCTCACGTATGGTCTTGCAGGAGCAATCGTCGTCGCCTTCGGCGGACGTTTCGGCGCGATAAACAGCAGCGCGGTCTTCCAATTCGTCCTCGCGGCCGTATTCGTGCTGCTTGCTCTGGCTATGTTCAACTGCCTGCTGATCGATCTCTCACGCTTCCGCTCTCTTGCGAAATTCAACTGTACTGGAGGATCGTGCGCGGCCGCTTCTCTTCTCGGAGTGCTCGCCGCACTGATGGCCGGAGCATGCGTGGCACCCGTGCTCATTTGGGTGCTTATTCTGTCAACACGGCTTTTCGCAGACAGCAATACCGCCGCTCTCATCCTGCCGTTCCTTCTTGGAATCGGTCTCGGCCTGCCATGGCCGCTTCTCGGCGCAGGAATCGGTGCTATGCCAAAACCAGGCGCGTGGATGAACTATACGAAAAAGGCCTTCGGAATCATCATTCTGCTATTCGCCGCCTATACTTTATGGAATGGCGTCAAACTTCTCCGCAACGAAAAACAGCATGACGACTTATGGCGAAGCGACTACTACGCAGCCATCGACGAAGCCGCTACCGACAAGAAACCTGTCCTTCTGGATTTCTGGGGCGTATCGTGCAAAGCGTGCGATCTTATGGACGCAAAGACCTTCAGAAACACAAAAGTGCTTGAAAGGCTCGGCGATTTCCACTGCGTCGCCATTCAGGCCGACAGCAAGGACAACCAGTCGCTTGCAGACGCATACGGCATAAAAGGCATGCCGACCTATATTCTGCTTATTCCCCAGTAAATATCCATTCGCATGCCGTCGCCGTCGAAACGGCCTACGGCATGCGTCAGACGGCTTGCACTGTGGGAATATGTTCAGCCACAGCGGGCAAGCCGTTCTCTTTCCATGGCCATGATGCACAAGGCCCCATGACCATGACGCGGCGTTTTACAGCATGACGTACTTCGCCAGGAAGAGGATGGTCAGCACGTACATGAGCGGATTGATGGCCTTGCGGCGCGGTGAGAAGAAATTCAGAATCGTCCAGGAGATGACGCCTGCACAGATGCCTTCCGAGATGCTGTATGCCAACGGCATGACCAGAATCGTCAGATAGCATGGAATCGAATTGAGATAGTCATCGAAATTGATGCTCTTGACGCCAGTGAACATATAGAAACCGACGATGATGAGCGCTGGAGCGGTCGCGAATGCAGGAATCGCAAGGAAGATGGGCGCGAAGAGAATGGAGATGAGGAAGAGGAAGGCCGTTGTCAGAGCGGTCAAGCCAGTGCGGCCGCCTTCGCTCACGCCGGAAGCGGATTCGACGAAAGTGGTGACGGTGGAAGTGCCAAGCACTGCGCCTGCTGTGGTCGCGAGAGCATCTGAAAGCAGAGCGCCCTTGATGCGTGGCAGATGGCCGTCCTTGTCAAGCATTTCGGCCTTTGTGGAAACGCCGATGAGCGTGCCCATCGTATCGAAGATGTCAACGAACATGAAGGCGAAGATGACGACTACGAAATTAAGCGACTTAAGCAGTGCGAATCCTGTATCGGGGCAATCGCGGAGCGTCCATTTGTCTGGCGTGAAGAGCGCTCCGAAGATGTTCGTGAATTCACTGAAGGAGGACTTGAAGGTATCGAAAGAAAGCGACGGGATGAGCGAATAGCATCCAGCCGTCGGCTCAATGACATAGAGTCCTGCCAACTGCGCGATGATTCCGAGAATCCATGTGATCAGGATGCCAAGAAGAATTCCACCGCGCACATTCTTGTAGATGAGCCAACCTGTGACAATCGTTCCAACGATGGCCAGAACGGCACAGATGCCGTGGTTGTGGATATTGCCGCTGTTGAAGCTCTGGAACGACACCAGCGTGGCGGGATTGTCAACAATGACATGGGCGCCCTGCAGTGCGATGAAAGCGATGAAGAGTCCGATTCCTACGCTGACCGCGCTCTTAAGCGGGAGCGGAATGCAGTTGAAGAGGCTTTCGCGAACCTTCGTCAGCGAAAGCGCAAGGAAAATCAGTCCCTCCACGAAGACGGCCATGAGAGCGATCTGCCATGAATAACCCATGCCTAGCACGACAGTGAACGCAAAGTATGCGTTGAGGCCCATTCCAGGCGCAAGCGCGAAAGGATAGTTGGCGAAGAACGCCATGAAGCAGGTTCCGACGAACGATGCCAGGGCCGTGGCGATGAAGATGCCGCCAGACGGCATGCCTGATGCGCTGAGGATTGACGGATTGACGGCCAGAATGTAGGCCATCGCCAAGAATGTCGTGACGCCTGCGAGCATTTCGCGCGCCATCGTCGTGTTGTTTGCCTTAAGTTTGAAAAAGTCTTTCATGTTTTTTGATGGTTGCCGCGGAAGAACCTTCCATCGGACGGTCCTTCTTTGATGAATTGATTTGAGCTAATTTAACGAAGGAGAAACAAAAGAAAATCTATCTACATCGACAAGTCCACAATCCGTGAGTTTCAGATGCGGGATGACAGGCAGCGGAATGAAGGCCAGTTGCAGGAAGGGCTCATGCAGGATGCAGCCCAGCGCGCGCACCGATTCGCGTAGTTTGCGCAAATCGCGCTTGATCTCATCCGCCGATTTGTCCGAGAAGAGGCCCGCGCACGGCAGCGGCAGCAGCCCTGTCACACGTCCGTCGCAGACAGCGGCAAAGCCGCCCTGCGATTCACGCAGCGCATTCACGGCGCAGGCCATATCCGCAGCATTCGTGCCGACCACGCAGATGTTGTGGGAATCATGCCCGACGCTTGAGGCAATCGCGCCATTCTTCAAACCGAACCCACGCACAAAGCCGTGCGAAATGTTGCCGTTCTTGCCGTGACGTTCCACGACTGAAACGCGCAGGACGTCATCAGACGCTACGTCGAGTTCCAAGGCGTCGGTCACAAGCGATCCGTCCACCACGCCGATCACGCGGACTCTTCCGCTCGCGTCAAACGTGAAATCCGAAGCGGACACCTCTCGGCACTTGACGCTGTTCTTGAAAGACGATGCATCGGGAAGGGCATTTACGTCATAATGTATTTCATCAAACGGAATTCCATCGACAATCGTCTTTCTTACGCTGCATTTTTCAAAATCGTCAAGCAGGACGATGTCCGCGCGCTGTCCTGGCGCGATGAGCCCTCTGTCCGCAAGACCAAGCCCGCGCGCGGCCGACCAGCTTGCCACGCGATATGCCACAAGCGGCGACACGCCGCCTGCGATCGCTCTCGCGACCATGCGGTCGATATGTCCATGCTCCTCCATGTCCAGCGGATTCCGATCGTCCGTGCAGAACGCCAGAAACGGCGAATTCTCAAGAGTCATCAGCGGCATCAGTGCATCGAGATTCCGTTCGTCGCTGCCCTCGCGGATGAACACCTGCATGCCGCGCCGAATTTTCTCGCGTGCCTCTTCCGGAATCGACGACTCGTGGCAGTTGCGTATTCCCGCCGCGATGTATGCGTTGAGATCACGCCCGCTCAACAGCGGACAATGTCCGTCGATGAAATCGAATGCGCTTAGTTTCGCAAGCACCTCCTTGTCGCGGAAAAGCACTCCTGGCACGTTCATGAACTCCGCAAGGCCCGCTTCAGGATGGCGGCCATGCCATTTCGACAATTCGTCTGCGGTCACAACCGCGCCAGATGTTTCAAGATTCGTGGCAGGCACGCATGAAGACAGACGCACGCGCATGTCCATGGTCAACGCCTTCGAGGCATTCATATAGAAATCGAAGGCATCCGTCCCCACGACGTTCGCAAGTTCGTGCGGATCGCAGATGCACGTCGTCACGCCATGCATCAATACGCACTTCTCATATTCGGACGGCATCATCAGCGACGATTCGATATGCACATGCGCGTCGATGAAACCAGGCACTGCAGTCAAGCCATGACCATCGATCTCACGCATGCCATCATAGCCCTGCCCTACTCCCGCAATGACGCCGTCGGATGCGATCGCAATGTCCGCTTCTTCGAACTCGCCCGTCGTCAAATGAAAGACACGAACGCCCTTGATGACCAACGCGGCAGGACGCTCTCCGCGACCGATTTCTATTCGTTCAGATAATGCCATGGCTTATTTCCGATGAAAAAATAATGAATTTTAGCTTATTTTATTGCCTCCACGGAATTTCGCTATGAAAAAATCCATTATTTTTAATTGAAACAAGAAAAAAAACAGCGTTTTGGCGCATCATGTGAAATATTCGACAGAAAAATTGCGTATAAGATGTGGATGATACTATTTTTCTTTGGAATTATAGTAACGGAAAGAAGCCAGCGACTGCAGACCAATCAACACCGACACATACAAAATGGACGACAATACCTTCAGGCTATTTACAAGCAACAATCTCGAAACGCTTGCCGAACTCTATTCGCAGAAGCGCAACGAGAAGCCATCGCGTTTCCGCAAGATGAACTTTTTCGCCGCTGAAAAGATATGCGTCGCGACGCGCGGCATGGGAACATGGCTCGAACAGTGGCTCGTGAAAAAAGGGCACGTCATCGCAAACGTAGCCTTCCCGTTCATAAGAGACGCTATCGACGATATTCTAATGCGTTTCATGAACACTCAGCAGGACGGAGATTCCTATCATCCTGAACTCTTCAAAGAGGATGTACTTATTTGGAGAATATACAGACTTCTGGACAATGCGACGCACAGCGACGAACTAAAAATACTGAAGGACTATCTTGCTCTTGCGCCGGAAAAGAATACCGACGGAGCCCCCCGAAACGATCTTCCCGATGTACGACGCTATCAACTCGCGCGCAAACTTGCGCAACTCTACTACGAATACATGGCCTTCGTGCCGGAAAAACTCCTCTATCCTGAAAAAAACGGTATCTCGAAAGAGAACCAATGGCAAATTGCACTTTGGAAAGAACTCTGCGTTGACATTCATGGCAGAAAGATCGTTTCACCTGCAGAAGCGATGATGCGCTTCCTCCATAACGGGACGATTCTGCAAAGCGAATCCTTCGAACCGGTCACCTTCTTCGGCGTCAGCGCAATGGCGCCGTATTTCCTTCTCGTCCTGAAAAAACTCTCCACGGTACAGCCAGTCAACTTCTTCTATCTCAACCACTGCGCGGACCTATGGGACGACGTCACTGCAAACTGGGAACACAATCTTCCAGAGCCAGAAGGTTTTTCGGAACACTTCAACAATACCCTTCTTGGCAATTTCGGGACTCAGGGACGGGAATTCTTCAAGGCCATTATCGAGCTTGAAGGCATTGACGAAAGCGACCATTTCGACTACTCGCGCGAATGGGAAAATCAGAAGTCGAATGATAAATTGAACGCGGGAATTCCACTGCTGAAAGAGATTCAGACGCGAATTCTCGAAAATGTCGGCGACGATACGGAAATCAAAGCGAACGGAACGACCGACGACTCGCTCACCATACACAGCTGCTTCAATGAAATTCGCGAAGTGGAATCACTCCACGACAGCATCCTCCATATACTGAAACAATACGAGGCGCGAAAGGAAAAAATCACCTTGAACGACATCATCGTCATGGCTCCGGACATAGCGAAATTCGCGCCCGCGATACAGGCGGTTTTCGATCGTGGCCCGCTAAGCAAACACTACTGCATCAGCGATCGTTCCGTCAAAGGCGCCAATCTTCTTGCAGAAGCTTTCATGAAAATCATGGAACTGCCGAAGAGCAAGTTCGAAGTCACGCGGATCAGTTCGCTTCTGGATTCATCGCCCATAAAGGAGCGCTTCGGTTTCGACGACGAAGGCGTCGCACGACTCCGAAACTGGTTCAGAAAGGCAGGCATCCATTGGGGACGGGACGAAAAGGATCGCGAAGGCATCGGCGCCTTCGAAGAATTTTCGTGGCAGAAGGGCCTGGACACTCTTCTCGCGAAACTAGCCTTTGACGAAAATGGGCAAGTCAATGAATATTTCGGCGGAATCGCTCCAACAGACTACAGCACCGACAACGAAAACCAGTCGCTCCTGAACGGCTTCATGAAACTATACGGCGAATTGAAGGAATTCGCTGCGGCAGTCGAACAATCACGCCATGCTGAATCCGCAAAAAGCGGTCCGCAATGGTGCGATTTCCTTCTGGAAAAACGCGGACAATTCTTCCCTGTCGATGGCGATTCCATGCAGGAATACTCTCAATTGGGAAAGGTTTTCTCTGAAATGAAAGAAGCAATGACGCTGGCTGGCTATGCAAAGACGGACGACAGCGCCGAAACGACTTCCGATGCGGACATCGTCCCCTACGACATCATCCTATCCGCTTTGGGAACGGCAATGGACACTCCCGCAAAAGGCGAGCCATTCCTCAACGGCAAAATCACCTTCTGTTCGCTGCTGCCCATGCGCGGCATTCCATGCAAGGTCATCGCACTTCTCGGAATGGACGTCGGCGAATTTCCGCGTTCAAACGACAACACTGGCTTCACGCTCGTCACGCGAAAGGACAGGAACGGGAAGGAAATCGCAGGAAGTCTCCTAAAATACTACGACCGTTCGCGCAGCATCGAAGACCGATTCACTTTCCTGGAGGCACTTATGTCGGCAAGAGACCACATGATGCTATTCTACAAGGGCCAAAGCGATCAGAATCTCAAAGACGATCTTGTGCCCGCCGCCCCGCTCGCGGAACTGATGAACTATATCGCGAGAATTCGTCCTAACGCGCATGCCCCCATCATCAAGCATACGCTTAACTCCTTTGACGCAAAGGCATTCTCAAACACAAGCAGAGACAAGACCCTTCTGGACTACTTCTCATTCGACCAAAACATGGCGGAAATCGCCACAACCACCGCCAGCCAATCGCAATCATCAACGAAACTCCCACCGTGGCTGGATGCATACAACCTTCCGTTGCCCAAACAACTTCCGCAAAATTGGGACAAAGACGAGATCACAATCACGCTTGATGACATGGTGAGTTTCTTCAAGGATCCCGCAACCGCATACGTCACCACACGCATGGGCCTGCCGCGCGACCGATGGGAGGAAGAACCCCTCAGCGATTTTGAGCCTTTCGCTCTCAACCCGCTAGACGCAAGCCTAATACGAAATGCACTGACCGCTGAGCAGACCAAAGGCAGCGGTCCTACTGCCACATTGGATAGTTCTCCTGCTTGGCATGCGGCAGTTGCGAATAACTCACTTCCAATCGGCCCTCTCGGAGAAATTGATTTTTGCCAGCAGCAGATCAATTCATGGATTCTGGACGAGACTTTCAGAAATGAACTGCGCCAGCAGGAAGAGTCGGAAGAAGAGGAATTCGAAGTCGATCTCGGAATGATCACGCCTTCCATAAACGCAGGACTCGTGGACAGGTTGCGCATGTACGCAAGGGACTTCAAGAACGACAGCAGCGAAAACGCGCCTGCGGAATTTGCCGTCGAGATGCCTGCATTCCCGCCGAAACACGTCAGGATAACTGCAAAATTCAAATATTTCCATGGGAACGACGAATCGCCCAAAGGAATACGATGCCGCATCAATTCAGCAGTCAACGGCAGGCACCTTATTCCTATAATACTTAAGCATCTCATTCTTGCTGCACAAGACGAAACAGACACTCTCTCGAAATATCACCATACGACACAAGACAACCGAAACAAAGCGAAAAGCGAAGAGATAATCGCCCTCGCGGCATTGGATTTCTCCAATGACGAACACTCGCCGTTCGGCAATTTGAGGACTTTGGCAAGCCACATGAATGAATTCAGGCAATACGCGGAAGCAAACGGTCTGCGAAACGATCGTCTCGCAGAAATCATGGCTTTCCTTGAACACCCCGAACGCCTAAGCGAACTTCTGGACAAATACACGGGAACATTCCAAGACGCATTCAAGACCTTGGTGGAAGGATCGGCGGAACTCCTTGCACAACATGCCAAAGAGATAGCCAACACACATCGTGAAAAGCTCGCAAAACTTCTGGAGAAATGCCAAAACGACGGCACACACTCCATAGATGCCTGCTTTGTCGACTACAAGAAATTCGAGGATATCCTGAAAAATGTCGCCAAGGGAAGAACCTCAAGCGCGACAAAGGAGGAGGCGAATAAACTGCTTGGCAAGACAGACGAGATAAACACGCTGATGGATAGCCTGCGACAGGATTACGACGAACTGACAAACGGCATATCCGAACTGCTTGAACATCTTGAAGATGAATATGATGGAACTGAGGAAGACGAATGTCTTGAAGATTTCGTCTCCAATCTGTCGCTTGCCTTGGAAAGCGTTTTCCCCAAAAACGACAAGTGCAGAAATACCATCACCGCAAAATGGCAACTCGTCTCCATGGCAAAGCTCTACCTTCTCGGACATTTATATCCGCTGCCACTCTTCGGCAAGGCCTCGCCTCAACGCAAACTGAACATCAGAGACTGCCTGAAAACAAGCGACAATGCCGCACGACTCTTCGATGATTTCAGATCCATTCCGAAATTCTCAGAAAATGCTGTAATGCTTCTGAAGGACTTTGCAGGAGAATGCTTCCCGAAATTCGAAAAAGAAAAATCCAACGCGTCCAATGTCGAAATAGAAATACAGAATTAATTCTCAATTCTCAATTAATACAGACAGCGTCTTGGCAAAGAACAAACATCGTCGATAGAATACTATGTCAGAAAACGTAAACAACACAGGCATGCATGAACTGAACTCTTATACATGCGAACTTGCTGGGAGCAACATGATTTCAGCAGGCGCAGGCACAGGGAAAACATATAACATACAGATTCTCGTTCTGCGCGAAATTCTCATGGGCACGCCCATAGAGAAGATTCTTGTCGTTACATTCACGGAATTGGCCACGCAGGAACTTCAGGACCGAATCAGAAGAATCCTCCAGAACGCCCTCCGAATCTGCGACTGCCTTGTAAAACACGGCGCATTCACGCGCGACGCGCTGAAGAATTTCGACGATGGCGCCGCCATATTGGCAGACAAGACGCTTGAACAGGCACTGCCATGCTTCGGACTGGTCGATGATCCGGCGAAGACTCTCCCACCAAACGAACGGCCGAAAAGTCTTGACGACATCGCAGAGAAAAAACGTCTTCTTGAAAATGCAGTCAGAAATTTCGACGATGCACCAATCTCGACGATCCATGGATTCTGCAATAGAATGCTTAAGGAAAACACCTTCGAGAGCGGAATCAGATACGGACTTGAGCTGCGCAATTCATGCAAGGCGCTCGTGAAATCGCTCCTCTGCGACTTCTATCGCGACTTCTGTCACAAATCAAACAACGCCAGACGTTTTCTCCTCTTGAAACTTCTAAAATACACGCCGAGCGGAATCATTGCGGATCGAAAGGAACTTCTGGGAAACGCCGATGCTAGAATCAATTGGGGGGACGACATCCCTGAGACGGTTTGCGCCGACGCTCTCTCTGGCAGCGCAGAGCTCAAGGCAATTGAGGACGCTCCGATTTGGGAGAGATTTCCGCGCGCGTTGCAGAAAGTCTCTGATGAAGAACTGGATGCATTCTGCCTGGAAACGAAATTCAAAAAAGACACGGCCGTCTTCTTCAGGGAAATCGGAGACGACCGCTGGCTTCTATATGCCTATGATGAACTTGAAAACAAAGTAAAAACCAAAGACAAACCCTCTTCAAAGAAAGTCGTCTCTGAAAACATGTCGCAGGAAGCGCAGGAACTGCACGCGGCCTATCTCGAAGCCTTCGCCCCTGCTCAATTGCAAACGCAGGAAGCGGAAACAAAGAAACTTCCAGAGGGCTCCATTCCGTGGCTCCTTGACAAATACCGCCGCATCATCCTCCAACTCGCCGCTGCATACGTCAAAAAGGAACTGGCGAACGCAAAGGAAACAGAGGGTTTCATGACCTTCGAAGATCTTCTGATCGTCCTGAAAAACAGAGTCGAATGCGCAAATGGCGAAGAATTCAGAAAAATCATCCGTGACAGATTCGATTGCGTGATGATCGATGAATTCCAGGATACCGACCATACGCAAAGCACCATCTTCAAAAGACTCTTCGCGGGCAATGACGACGAGTCGCAAAAACGCCTTCTCATCATGATCGGTGATGAAAAACAGGCCATCTATAAATTCCGCGGCGGCGATGTCCAGACATTCCAGAAAATGACAGGCACCGCTAAAAACAAATACACGCTGAAGAAGAATTTCCGTTCAACGAGAGATTTCATCAACGCGATGAACGACTTCTGGCTGAATAAATGCGAAGGAAAGTTCTTCGCGCCGGCGGAAATCAAATTCGAAAAAATAGAAGTAGGAACGGGAAGCGACAAATGTCTCGTAGACAAACGGGACGGCAGAATTCCAAGCGGGCAGACACTTCTCAGCAGAAACCACCAGGAGGACAAAAGCGTTGTTTTCCAAGAATTGGCGAAAGAAATTCTTGAGTTGAAAAACAACTACTGCAAAGCTACGCAAAAAGATGATGGCGCAAATGAATACGAACCCATTAAATTCAAGGACATCGCGATTCTCGTGCGAACCAAGACGAATGTCGATGAAATAAGAAGGATTCTGCACAGTAACGACATTCCGTCCGTATTCATGCAGTCCCAAAGCGTTTTCAAGACAGACGAATGCAAATGGATGCTTGATTTCATCGATGCTATTCTGGATCCAGGCAACCAGAGCAAGGCCCTGCGCATGCTTTCATGCGGACTTTTCGGATTCTCCGCAAGCCAAATCGAATGCATAAATGAAAGATATCTTGCGAATCTACAGAGCTTCCTGAAGGAAATGAATGCTCTCTGGCATAGGAAATCCTTCTTC
>JAKSPA010000089.1 GCA_024405235.1 Lentisphaeria bacterium | reverse complement strand
CAGAATGGCGATGATCGCGATGACGACCAGCAACTCAATCAAAGTGAATTGTGATGTGTTTTTCTTCATGTTGTGGACTCCTTGTTAATGCCACGTCGAAAACATTGAAACGGTCTATGCCTTCGGCGGATGCGGCTTTTGGGGAACAATTATTATGGTACAGAATGCACGCATTCCGAAATTCAAACTCGCCGTGAACCGCAGCGAAAGGCCGCTTGTTATTTCACGGCGTAAAAATGATTTTCGTCGGCGTTATACATATTATCATAATTTTAAGTTCATTTTCAATGCTAAATATGTTTTAAAAATGATAACATTATGCACAATTGAATTTTTAGGATATATTATTGCAAATTTCGGCCTAAAAAACAAACAATCCGATTATGGGACGCGTCACCCAAAAATACCAAGTATCTCTTGAATTGCTTCTTCCATATTGCTATGAAGCACTTGCGAATGATTTTTCAGATTGTCATCTATTTTTCGAAGCACCTGAAAATGTATGGATTCACTCTGTTCCGCGACTGATTTTCATACTTGAAGGGAAGCAGACAGGGCATTTTTATCGCGATGGTAAAATGGAAGAAATAGAACTTTCTGCACCATGCTGCATATTCTGTTCTGCAAAAGGCCATCTGTCAACCTATCCCCAAAGCTATCCATGCCGCGCTCTGTCATTCTCCTTTATTCCAAATTATATTCGTGCCATGCATATCGACTATATCGAAGGGGTTGTTCCTCCTACGGACCGCGATATCTATTTCCATTCCAGCAAGCAGCTGGAGGCGGGAGGCAGGAAACTCATCGAAGCCATTGAAACGTTACATCACGATGGCCGCCTGGAAGTCTGCAAGCATCTTCTGAAACCATTGATGGAGGTGGCGGTGAAGAATCTGCAAGCCTTCGCACCGTCGGAGATTCCAAACACCATCAATTTGGGCAATGAAATTGTAGCGTACCTACGAGAACACCGCGAGCAGTCAATTTCACGAAAGCAGCTCAGCAAAGTATTTCGTGTTTCCCAGGGATACATCTCGCGCGTCATTCGGACGTGCCTCGGAAAGACCTTCGAGGAGATTCAGCAGGAGCTACGACTTGAGCACGCGGCGACGCTTCTGTTGAACACGCGCCTCTCCGTCAACGAAATTTCAGAACGCTGCGGCTACAACTACGCCAATTATTTCATACGGCGCTTCGTCAAAAAATACGGCATGACCCCCCTTGTCTTCCGAAACAAGCAGCGTGCGGCCAATAAGGAAAAGTAGAAGATTGCGGATTTCGCGGCGCGAACGCGGCTGAAACGACTTGTCGCTGTGTACTGCCTGCGGCGCGTACTGCGCCTGTCGGCGCTAATTGGGCGGCGTGAACGCCCGTACTGCCGCTGACGCGGCGCTTGTTCTGTGTCGGAAGCGCAAGCTTCCGTGTGTGCCGCTGACGCGGCGCTTGTTCTGTATGTGTGCCGCTAGCGCGGCGGAAATGCTCTAGCGTGCAGCACGTATATCTGCCATGAACTTGTGACGTTTCATGGCTGTTTCATCTATTCAGCCGGCGGCACGAAAAACCTGCAAACCCAACTGCTATCCGTCTCGAAAATGCCCAATGCCTTGAAGATGTCCAAAGCTATTTTCCTATGTCCCGCGGCATTGGGATGAACTGGATCTGAATACAAATAGAATTCCGCTGGATCGTTGCGCCAACTCTCGAATTCGTCAATCAGAGGGAGTTGATGTTTTTTTGCCACCTTTCGGATGACCTCCGCATATAGCGACACATCCTTACGCGCCTCATCAAGATTTCTCAGAACCGGCAGCGGCGTAATCAGAACCGGCAGGGTTCCTATCTCCTGAAATTTACGTGTCAGTTCTTCAATTTGGCCTTCAAACTGCTCCAGGCCTATTCCCCTTGCCACATCATTTGTTCCAATCATAACGAAGGCGACAGTCGGCATGAATGCCTTTGCACGCCATTCGAAATCCTCCAGCAGATTTGTTGAAGTGAATCCAGAATATGCGGCATTCAAGACAAGATCCTTCTGACGCAGCATTTCCCAAAGCACTCTTTCACGAAACAGTTCACTAAAATCACGAAAGCCTTCCGTGTGCTTCGCTCCATGCGTGATGCTGTCGCCATAGAAAAGCCAGCGAATGCCCTGAGGATTCTGCAGAATCGCTTTTATTCTTTCCATAAAAAAAACTCCTACATTATACGGAAACGCATGGTACGCACTGCATAGCGTTCTTGAGCAAAACTCCAGAATGCAAGCAGATACTCATTATCGGACAGCGCCGTCACGGAAGGCTGTCCGAATTTCAGCGAAACAAACTGCTCTTCAATGGTTGTGCCTTGGTTTGCCAATCCACGCGCATCGAAGAGACGGCACTCATCAGACACCGTCACTCTGCCCTCCTCAGAGAGCGTGATGCCATTCAGATAGATGCCAGGCTCTCTGCCCTCCCGTCTCGCCTGAATGACACCGATATTTCCATTGAAAAGCATCCAGTTGGACGCCTGGCCATGCAGTGTCGTATCCACGGGAGCGCTCCAATGAAGACCGCCATCGTCTGAATAGACAAGACGATTCGTCAGGTGCTTGTTTTCCTTAAGATCGAAGGCCCATAGAATCAGCAGAATCCTTCCTGAAGGCAATAGGAGCGAACGCACTTCCCATGGAGCGACATTCGCCGACGAGAAGAAAGTGCTTATCTGATGCCAGTTTCTTCCATTGTCCAGACTTTCGAAGACAAGGCCCTGCTGCAACGATGCATTCAGCACAAATGGCGCGGCGAAGAAGAGAATTCTGCCATCTGGAAGTGAAAGGGCGGGGCCGGAAATTTCCAAGCCATCGTAGGAATGGTCAATCACAGACGCCCCTTGCCAGTGCTTTCCCGCTGCATCACAATGCATTGCGAAATTCTTGCATGGCGGGAATTTTCCGTATTTCTCTGCATAGTCTGACAAACCCATCTGTGGCTGGTCGCGATAGAAACCATAACCGATGGCGACAAGCGTGCCGTCTCGCAGGACAGTAGGTTTGGCATAGGGAGTGAAAGGCTTCTCCACAGGGAACGACACACTCGAGAAAGCTTCGCTCTCACGTTGCCACGTGCGTCCATTATCAACGCTTCTGAACTGTTCCAACCGCTGATCGGATGATTCAAAGCCACTGCCCGTGACCAGCAGCATCAGCAGATTGCCATTCGACAATCGGCAGACTCCTGGAAAAAATGTATGCGGCAATGTCTCACCACCGATTTCCACGACTTTTTCCGAATCAATGCGCATTTCAAGTATTCCTTTTTAGAGATTCTATTCGCAATTGCAGTGAAGGTTTCCCAAAGCCAGCATGGGGCATTCGCGAATGGACATAATCTCGTCTTCTTCAGTGTATTAGCATGTCACACGCTTCAAGGCGACTTCATTGAAATGCTCCACGATATCATCTCCTTCGACATTCTGATAAAGATATGAATCGCAGACAAGAGCGGTTCCATCAGAGAGATTACACACATGGAAATTACCAAGCAGCCCATGTATGCCGTCGCGTTCCCGCTGCGGGAACAATTCGATTTCAGTTGCCTTCTTCAACACAGGCATCGCAGTTGTATCATCGACTTCTGCCATGAAAAGAATAGAGCGATAGCGCATATCATTGGCATTTGCATCGCATTTGCGCGTGTAAACCAAAAAGATTCTGCCGCCTGCGGTCAGCCAGTGCTGTTGTGTGGATTCTGTGACCAGCGCAGTTCCGTCGTCAAAACGCCAAGGCACAGGATCAGCCCACTGAAGGCCGTCATCGCTACGGCTCACGTATGCGAAGCCGTCCTCTGCCCGAATGGTCATAAGATAGTCCTTTTGTCCTCTGATCAAAGACGGTTCGATGAAGCCGCGCTTGTTCTCATGGAACAACTGCGTTCCCCAAGCCACAGGAACAAGTTCGTCTCCTTCCAGATGGACCTTCACGGTCTCGACGGCGAATCGCGGCGAAAAGTATCCCTTTTCGTATTCAATGTTGGAGCGGTGCTCGAAATGCGCTGGAAGAATCCAGTCGCCATCCGATGCGAAAGTCGACTGCGCGCAGGAGACACGCCATAGCTTGTCTGGATCAAGCGCAGGATTCCGCAGAATTCTGCGCGCCCCAAACGTATTGTCCTTTACGTTGAAAACCGTGTAGTATGCACCATGTTCATAAAGCACTGGATCTATCGAAACATGGTCATAACAGGCAGCCCCTCTGTTGGTATAGGTGGTATCGCAACCAACAAGAACAACACTGCCGCCATCTTCGGATACCAATGGACGGACATCCGCTATGCCAAACAACAGCTCATCGTTCAAAGGAGTCGTGCGCAATTCCGTAACAAGTCGTGGTTCGCCCCAACTTTGCCCATTGTCTTCGCTAAAGAGAATTTCCGCTCCACCGTAGCAGTCGCAATTCTGCAGACGCTGAAAGGTCATCATCCAACGACCATCCGACAATACCGCTGTGGCAGGATGGAAGAAATCATTGGTCTCAAGAGAGGCCTTGGGTGGAAGGAAATTCTGTATCTTCATGGACATAATCCACTTGCATTTCATGCACGAAAACCGAAAAACATCTGAGGCGCAGAATTTATGAAATTATTCTGCTTTCATCAGTAGCGAACTTTCCGCTCTCATTGCCACATTTGCGGCGGCAAGACGGGCTGCAACTGGATGAAATTTACCATCAGCGTCTTGATGGATTCGGCAGGAGGAACGGTAAAAGGCGCATTAACATAATTCCCGCTTCGGATTTTCTCCATGATACCCTCATCGGAAATTGTAAGAATTGCATTTTCAGATGTCGCCTTGAAATACAACTGCAACTCATTGGCGCAGGCTCCTTCACTGTATTTTGGATATAGCGGCGCCATCGGATGATCGCTCTGGTAGACATCGATGAAGCTTAAGTCCTGAGCCCATGCAACGCCATCGAGAGCTACCGTAAGAGGCAGCAGTTTCCGTTCGCATTTGCCAGCCTTCACGTCATCGTAATCTGCAACGCGCATGCGCAATTCATACCATTGTCCAGGCACAAGGCCAGTCACGGTCTGTTTGAGCATATTTCCTTTACCTGCAACACGTTTCATCAACATGACCGCATCGCCGTCTGGAGCCGTATTGCAAGTCCCGCGACCGAATCCCCAGTCTTTGAAGGAGACAACCTCCATTGCGCCTTCGGCCGCCGGCAGAAGCGTCCATCCGTTGGCGCCATTTCGGAAATCCGGATTCTTGACATGCGAAAGCGAATATGTGAGCCCCAGGCGTTCCGAAAGCAAATCCGTATTGCCGTCTATGCAGTAATGTCGATTCAGCATTGCCAGCCATGCGATTGTCTCCGGACGCGCATAACGCAGAATCCATTGGCTGATTCCGCGAAGGCCGTCAAACGCTGGATCAACAGCAAGCATTTGATATTGCATGTCAAGGAAATACTTATAGCAGGCATCGGCCATGGTATCCTGACCATAATAACCAGGCAGACCATCCGTGCAGGAAAGAAGAATCATGATTCTCGGCAAAGAGTCTGGAGTGATTTTCTCCCATTCACGCAGGTAGTCGAACATGAAATTGATGTATGTCATGGCTTCGCCCTGTGTCCATTTCTCACGCAGATAGTATTCAGGAGAATACACACCACTGCCCATGGCAAGCGCCTTGCGGAAATCCATGCTCTTTTCATGCGAACCCCAGGCTGCGCAGGAATCCGTATAAAGATGCTTTGCACGACGGTTTGGGTCTCCATAGAACTTTTTGACTGCAGCCGTGTAGGCGGGAAGTTCATCTGCCGTCTCGTTTCCGAATTCGTCTATTGCGATTCCATCGTAGTCGTTCACTCCCACGCGACTTGACCAATATTCAAAGCAGTCTTCAAGGGGAAGAGTCTTGCTGTTTTTATCTGGCCTCATTGCGTGGCTGATCAGCATTCTGCCGGTCGCGCGCCATTCTGCAATACGCTTGCGCGTCGCTTCGGGCAATTCCTCCCTTTCCATTGTCTGGCCCTTGTCAAAGCCTTCCAAAACGACATTGGTAGTGTTCCAAAATTCCTTGACGGCTCTGCTGTTCATCAATCCAGCGAACATCTGGCGCGAAGCCATTCCCTCGTACTCGCAGAACATCAGCTCTGGAACGGTGCGAATTTCGCATTGGCTCAATTCGACTGCTTCCTCTGTGGCAATTTCGCATTCTCCGGCTGGATAAAAACGCATGGTCTCCGTCGCTACGCCAGCGGACAGAAGCAGCGATTCGCCTGTCGCCTTTGGGAAAAGCACTCTCCCATCTTCAGCAGCGGTCATTTTTATGTAAATCCAGCCCTGGCGTGGATTCACAAAACTCAACGGCTCTTCAGAGGTGATTCTTGCAGGCGCATTCGAGCGAATGACACTGACAAAATTGTTGAGACGGTTTTCAGGGAATTGCTTTGGCGCAGGAACCGTGAAAGTGCTTCGCGACAGTTCAACGCCTGTTTCGTCTGAAAGTTGAAGAGTCCACGTGCCTTCGGCAATTTCTTTGATAGGAATGACAGGATAGCTCTCTCCACTTGCAATTTCCAACGGCAGAGAATGCAAGACCTCTCCTTTGTCATTCAGGATGTTTGCCGTAACGCGAGATACGGATTCCTGTTTTTCGCCGCATCGTATATGCGGAACCACAGAAGCCTGTGGAATGCAGAATATGACTTCTTCGATATTGACATTGCCTGCTTCGACAAGAACCGCTTCGTCAAAATATGTCGTGACTTTGTCGCAGCGAAGATAAACCGACAGTCGGCATGAGGAAGGAGCGGTATGGAATGTACAT
>JAKSPA010000088.1 GCA_024405235.1 Lentisphaeria bacterium | reverse complement strand
TTCCGCCGATGTCGAAGAAGGCGCTGCCGTTCTTGTAGGTGACTTTCGCCTGTTCGGCGGGTTCCTTGGCAAGCTGCTTGAGAAGCTGCTGTTTCTTCAAGCCATTCTGTCTTCTGCGGGCCAATTCCACCAAAACATCGTCATGCGCGTAGAAAGCGACCATGTCGTAGATCGTCACCCACGGATCGGCGTTGTAGTCGCCGTTTGATTTCGGCGTCTGCCATTCATGGTCATCGAAACCAGCCATCTCCCATCCTTCGGCTTTCTCCGTGGAAGTCTTCCATGTCGTGTCGGAGAAGACCTCCTGGATGCTGTCGTCCTTGTATGTGATTTCAATGCGCAGCATCGTACCGCCGTTGCCGCCTGCGTTGATTGCAATGACGCTCAACGCATTGCGTCCTGCGGAGATCAAATGCGTTATATCATAATGTCTTGCGAGAGGGAAGACGGACATGTGCTTGCTTTCGTCTCTGACGTCCTTGCCATTCAGGAATACATGGCCGTCATCATCGATGACATAGCAGATCATGGCGCGTCTGATAGGCTTTTGAGCGACTTCGAATTCCGTGCGCAGATAGCGTTCCTTGTTTACGCCTTCAGCAGGATTTTCGGGATAAATGATCCACTCTGCTTTCTGACCTGCCAAAAGAGCGAAAGCAATGCAACAAAGAAGGAAAAGGACTTTACGCATTTGTTCCCTCCGAAAAACAATTTGAAAAACTACGCTATGTAAAAAAACAATGAAACTATCTGCTCGGCCAATTATTCGAAAAAACGATCATGGTTCCGGCAAAGCGTTACGCGACACGCGCCTTCGCCCATGCGGCATGAAAGCGATTTTGCGACAAACGTTTGCCAGAACCCGTGCAACGGCTTCCAGTGTGGCGTCTAGAGGACATCCAGCCTTCTTGCAACGTCCCTGAGCGCGTCTTTTACGCGGTAGTATTCCGACGGCTTGTTGCGCTTGTGCCACAACTGGCAGAACTGCACTTCCTTCCGGCGAATTTCGTCAGCAAGCTTCCAGTTGGTCGCCTTGTCATCAGGGTATTTGATGGCTGCGATCACCTTGTGCATGAGGATGGTCATTTCGGCACCGAAACGCAGTTCTTCCCGCGCGTTCGGATCCTGCGGATGCGCGGTGGCCAGACAGGCGTCGAATTTTGCGAATGCCTTTTCCAGAGCGGGAATGGCCTTGCGCGTTCCCTCGAAATCGATTTCGTTTCCATACTCGCTCTCGAGGGAGCATTCGATTGTCGGATCGACCCATTGGACAACATGCCCCCATGCGGTCTTGGTCAGTTTCTCGAAGCTCATCCACGCATCGCAGAGGCCCTTCGCGCCGAATTCGAGAAGATCCAGCGCTTTATGGAAGGCCTCGAGATCCTCCGACGCTGCGGTATTCCAGCCGCAGGCTGCGCCGTATGCAAAGCCATGCCACGAAATCGCGGGAAGATTGACGTTGCCGCGGTCGCCCCAATTGGTATTGAGAAGGCCTTTCGCGCCATATTTCAGACCCTTCTTGGCATAATTCAAGATGTTCTTCTGGCCGATATGGATCGGTGTCAGCCAACGGCTCCAGCATCCTGTGCCTGGGCAAACATAGAAATTGCTTGTGACGGCGGCGAGTTTCGCAGTGTCGCGCCGCGTTGCATCGGGACCATAATCCCATTCCAGCGGAATGACGTTTTCGGGAAGTTCGCGAAGCAACTCGCTGTTGTCGCCTATGACATCTCCCCAGAACATCGGAATCTTTCCCTGCTTGGTGACCAATGCCATGATCTTCTTCAGGAAGACCATGTAGATCTTCTGGATATCCTCTTCGGATTTCACCAAATGCTTGTTCTTGCCGCGTCCCAAATCGAATGTCTCGTCGCCGCAGATATTGCAGTATTTGCTCTTGAAGAGCGGTAGGAATTCGCCAAGAATGTCGGCGACCAGTTTGATGGAGCGTGGATCAGAGGGATTAAGAGTGGCGTGCTGCATACGGTCGCGGAAGGAGAATGGCCACTCCGAAATATCCGCATCCATTTCATTCAAGTCCTTGAGGCGCTTGCTTCGCATTGCCATATAGCAATGTCCGAATGTGGCGATTGAGGGCACCAGTTCGATATTGCGCTCTGTGCAGTAGTCCTGGAGACGGAGAATCTCCTCCGCCGTCAATGGATCGGCGCCTTCCCAAATGTCGGGATGCTTCGCAAGGGCGAAAGTATGTTCGATATAGAGTTCCAGATGGTTCATCTTGTAGAAGGCCATCTTATCCACCAACTGGAAGAGTGTCTCCATGGTGGGAATTGCGCCACGCGTGACATCATGATAGAAGCCGCGGACTTGATAGTCGGGCGAATCCTGAATATCAAATTGCTGATATTTGATTTCACCCTGACGAAGCATCTGGCGCAGGGTCTGAATTCCATAGAACAGCCCTTTTTCCGTGGAGGCCTTGACAACGATGCCCTTGCCGTCGCCAAGGAGGGAATATGACTCCTCACCCTTGATTTTCGCAGATATTTCGAAACGTATGGCCAGCCCGACTGCTTCGCCGCATGCGAAACGGATGCGCTTTCCGGTCAAGCCCTGAAAGTCGTCTGCAAGATTCAGCGCAGCAAGCAGAATTGGCCGTCCGTAGCCTGCGGGAAGAAGAATGTTTTCGATTGCACTCCAGAGAAAGGAGGAAGTACCGTACTTCGCTTTTTTAGGGATCGGAATAAGTAATGCCGTGTTGCTCATTTTACAAATGATAAACCCTTGAATTGAAACAAAAAAACTAAAAAAAATAATATAACTCCTGCCTGAACGACTTTCGCTCAGACAGGAATCTAATCGCGTCATGAACCGACACTCATGACGCGACAATTTCAGACTTGCCGATTAGCGATACATGTCGCCGCCGGCGACGTTGCTGTTAGGATACCAGTAGTAGTTGACAGTCAGGAGGTACTGGCTCTTATCGCCATCCCAGACAAGCGCGTTGCGATAGTTGATGCCCTCGGCATGACCATCGGAGAAGTTCGCATTCATCATCAGAGCATGACGATAATAAGGCAGAGCATCAGCACCATTCTTCATGGGATTGACACCAACCACTGGGATAGCACCAATGCCGGAATAGCCGTGATTGTTGGTGCCGTCGAACTGGTTGGGATGGATGGTGGGATACTTGATGCCACTGAGACGGAGCCAACCTGCGGCGGGCTTTGCATCGGATGTCATGCCGAACAGAGAGCCGCCAGTGAACTTTCTGCCCCAGTAACCTGCGCCACCATTGTTCTGATAGCCGATATTTCCAACGATGCGTTCGCCAGAAGGACCGGATGGGCACATCAGAATCTTGTGCCAGGAACCTTTGTCTTCCTTTGTTGGCTGTGCATTCAGCGCGAAGTCGGAGGCGGGATCCTTTTCTGCCCATTCACCGCAAGTCATTGGATTGCCTGGCACGATTGGATTCACAGTAAACCACATGTATGCGTCCTTGATTTCATTTCCAGAAAGACCATACTCGCCGCAGTAAGGACCGCTGGGATCATTGGGAGACATGCAGTTCGGAGGCAGGAAGTCGTCGCTGTCTGTAGCGTAGAGCTGAGTGCCGAGAGCCAGCTGCTTCAGGTTGTTGGTGCAACTGATCGCGCGTGCCTTCTCGCGGGCCTTGGAGAGTGCTGGCAGAAGCATAGATGCCAGAATCGCGATGATGGCGATGACCACAAGCAATTCGATCAGAGTAAAGGATTTACGCATTGTTGTTTCCTTTTGTTTGATGAAATGTTTTGAGGAATGAAATTAACGGGCGACTAAAAATTCGTAACAGAACCCGTCATGAGAATTTTTCTGTTACATTTGTATTGTCTAAATAAAATTCAATCAATTCCTTAAGTTTTATGCATATTTTCTTGAATTTTGTATAAATTGAGTTATTTTTATTGAAAAATCTCTCGCAATCCCTTCGTCAAAGGAATCCGTATTGTCAATTTTTCCAAAAGCGCAATTGCCATGATTCTGTTCAATTCCAAAGAAACCGACATTCTGCCATACGGATCGAACATTCGCGTCATCACGCATTCACAGCCTGAAAAACCAGAGCACTATCATGATTTCAACGAACTTGTAATAATAAACGGCGGCAGCTGCACGCACCTTCTCGATGGCAGAACCTATACGATTTCACGAGGCGACATCTTTCTTTTGACGCCCGGTTGCCGTCATGCCTATCTGAATCCAAACAATCTTGTGCTCACGAACATCCTCTACACGACGGATGCCCTTGATCTTTACAAGGCAAAACTCGAAAAGCTGCCAGGATACATTGCGATGTTTCAGGCGGAACCATCCTTTCGAGCCAGCGCCGATTTCAAGGCGCGAATGAAAATGCCGCCCGACGAACTTGAAGAACTCGACCGAATCGTCTTCAACTGGGAAGAGGAAATGCGGACGGCGGACGAAAACAAGCAATTCCTCTCGGAACTCTATCTGCTGCAGGTCATTCTCTTCTGCATAAAAAGATTCGGTAGGAACCAGAAGAAAGACGATTCGAGAGATCTGCTTCTCTTATGCAGGATGCAGCAATTCGTCAATGAGCACTACCAAGACGACATCAGCCGTGACGACATAGTGGGCCAGGCCTCCCTCTCCGTAGGAACGGCAACGAAATTGTTCAATCAATATCTCAGCCAAAGTCCCATGCAATATCTCATGAACGTCAGGCTCAATCACGCATGCGAACTTCTCCAAAAGACATCAAACACAATTACGACAATCGCGCTGGACTGCGGATTTATGGACAGCAACTATTTCTCCCTTCAGTTCCATAGACACATCGGCATGACACCACGCGAATACAGACATCGACAAGAATCGTCAGCAGGCAAGGCAGACTGATCCATCGCTTTACTGAAACAAGGGCCCTCCCCCTCGCAATCTTCAGGCCCTTTGATCCATCCCCCCCTCTTATCTCTTAGCAAACCAGCTATCTATTCAGCAGCACTGCCTTCTCGTATTCGCGAATCGGCACGATAACCTCCGCGTCAGAAGGCATTCCATTGCGCTCCAGCCACTCGTTCCAGACGGCGCCCCATGGCAAGCTCTTGACAGCCTCCTTTTCGGCCATTCTAAGCGTGAAATCGCCGCAGGCCTCCGCCTCGCACATGGTCTTGGAAGGCTCCAGCAGCGCGATCAGAGTCGCCTTGAACCAGTTGCGTGCGCCTATGACCCATGCGGCAACGCGATTGATGCTTGCGTCGAAGTAGTCTAGCGTGTAGAAAATGTTCTTGCCGTTGCCGTTGCGGACACATTCGCGGGCCAGATCCATCAGCGGATCATCCAGCAGAATCACATGGTCGCTGTCCCAACGGACGCCGCGGCTGACATGAAGAAGAATTCGGCCGCCCTGCGCTGTGATTGCGGAAATCTTGTCAGCGATGTTTTCGGTTGGATGGAAATGTCCTGTATCCAGGCAGATGAGCTTGTTGTTCCTTGCGGCATAGCTCAAATAGAAGTCGTGAGAGCCGACGGTATATGACTCAACGCCAATGCCGAAAAGCTTCGATTCAACGGCATCAAGCACTTCGGTCTCTGCGAATTTCTCCGAGAAGATTTCGTCCAGCGACGCCTGAAGACGTTCGCGCGGAGCGCGTCGGTCTGCGGGAGAGTCTTTATATCCATCGGGCGCCCACTCGTTGCAGACTGCGGTGACGCCAGTCCTGCGTGCGAATTCAGCACTGACGCGACGGCATGCCTGCGCATGGCGAATCCAGAACTTTCTGATATCTTCTGACTCATGGGACAGCGACAGACCATGATCCAATTTCGGATGACTGTAGAATGCGGGAGCGATTTCCATGCCGATGTGGTTCGCGACCGCCCAATCCATCCAGCCTGCAAAATTTTCGACCGTCCATGAATCGCGGTCCTGGCCAGGCTTCATGCTGTCGATTTCATGTCCCTGCAGACAGACCTTGAGATTTCTGCACGGAATCAGCGTCATGGCGAAATCCAGATCCTTGCGAAGCTCTTCGGAATTTCTTGCGCAGCCAGGATAGTTTCCCGTGACTTGGCAACCGCCCGTCAATGCGCCAATCGTGTCTTCGAAACCTTTGACATCGTCGCCCTGCCATGCATGAAGACTAAGAACCGACTTCTGGAGACGTGCAAGCGCCGCCTCGACATCCACGCCCACGGCACCGTAAATTTCACGTGCCAGTTCAAAACTCTTGCTCATTCTGATTGCTCCTTGGTAATTTTGAGATAGGGAAAAAAGAACGAATTCAACAAAAACATTCTTAATATACAACCGAAAAAAAACTATGCATTCATACAGCGCAAAAAGTCATTTGATGTTATGTTAACAACATGCCATACGATGGAATCTACAAAATACAGAATTACGCCAGCCTCAATGAGAATGAATACCTCCCATTTCCGCTTGCCACGCACATCGTTCCTGCAGGACAACACGGCACGCTGAATTTTCATGAGCACGACAGTATCGAGATAGCGATCGTCACCGAAGGCAAAGGCATCCATATCCTGAATGAACGGAAGGCATGCGTCAGAAAAGGCGATGTGATAATCATCTATCCAAATTCTCTTCACGCCTACGACGATACGAAAACACTCGGCGTCCTGAACATTCTCTACAACAGCGAGCGAATGGCATTTCCCGCAATCGATGGCTATGAAATTCCACTCTACGCTAAATTCTTCCCTTTGGAAAAAATCCTGCCGGAAGCCCAATCCCCCGAACCTATACTGCACATCGATTCGGATGAAACAATCAATGCCATCATAAAGGACTCGTTGATGCTGATGGAATTACTCAAGGAGCCAACACAAGGGAAACTGCTTCAGATCACGGTGAAATTTCTCGATACCAT
>JAKSPA010000087.1 GCA_024405235.1 Lentisphaeria bacterium | reverse complement strand
AAACTCGCCGTCATTGAAGACCATCTGCAGAAGGATCTCCCGCGTCTTGAAAAATTCGCGGCGACATTAAACAATGCCGCGACACAAAAGCCGCTGACGGCAGCCGCCAAAGCGCCTTCCGTCAGCAAGGCGCCCTTCGTGCCGGATCCGGAAGCGCTTCGCACAAAGAAGGGTATCGCCGCCATCGCGTGGGCGCTGGATGACACAAGAGATCCGGAACTCGATCTCGGATTCCAGCTTCTCGAAGCCGTTCTCATCGGAAATCTCGCATCTCCGCTCTCAAAGGCGCTCATCGAATCCAGAATAGGCTCCGCGCCTATGGCGTCGTTCTGCATCGGCATGCGCGGCGTCAAGCCGACGGATTTCAAAAAATTCGAATCGCTGGTCATGGAGACGCTGAAGAAATGCGTGAAGAACGGCCTGCCCCAGGCACAGGTTCAAGGCGCATTGACGCGCTTCCAGACTTCCAATCTGAACATCAACAAGGATTATGTCATCGATTTGCTCGAAGATGTTCTTGCGTCATGGCATTACTCCGATGATCCGTTCCAATTCCTCAGGCAGGCCGAACAACTTCCAAAACTGCAGGAACTGCTTGAAAAGAATCCACGATATCTGGAAGACCTTATCCAAAAGTGGCTTATTGACAATCCGCGACGCGTAAGGCTTGAACTAAGCCCTGACACGACGTTGAAAAAACGCACGGACAAAGCCATTGCGGAGAAAATGGCCAGGAAATTCGCCACATGGAGCAAGGACAAAGCGGCAAAGACAATCGCTTACCAGAAGAAACTGCAGTCGATTGCGACGACTCCCGACACGCCTGAAGCGCTGGCCACCATACCAGTCCTGCGCAGACATGACCTGCCATCCAGACCGACACTTCTCAACTACGAAGACGGCTGCTTCGCCAACGGTCTGAAATACAGAAAATCGACCGATTTCGCAAATGGCCTGGCACGCATGAACTTCACGTTGGATGCGTCGAGCATTCCCGCCGATCTTCTGGATGCGCTTCAGTTCTTCATGATTCTCTTCCCGAAAATGGGAACGAATACAAAGACATACGACGAACGCGCGGAAGAACTGGCCCTCAACGGCAGCGAATTCACAATGAACGCCGCAATCGGCACTTCAAAGGATTCACCTGAGCCATTCTACTACACGCTTCCCTTCAGCCTTTGCGCACTTGACAGAAAGATGCCGCAGGCGGTCGAACTCTTCCTTGAACAACTGCACAATGTCTCTTTCAGAGAGCGCAAGCACATCGTGAATCTCCTCAAGAGCACAGCCACAAGACAATCGGCAATGCTCCTGTCACGCGCCAATTTCTCATACGCATCGGCACGCGCAGCAAGCGGCATCAGCGACATGCAGACGCTGATAGACAATCTCACTGGCTTCCCTGCATTCAACCGCTGCCAACAGATTGGACGGCTGACAGAAAACCAGCTTGACGAACTCGTGGACAAAATGGAAAGGCTCGCAATCTGGCTGCGGAATGCACCGATTCTGGCCGCAGGACTCGCCACGGATGACCACGATGCATTCCTTGCAATGGAAAAACTCGCAGCGAACTGGAGCAATGTCGCCGACGCACGAACATCGGCAAAGCATTTCATGCGAACGATTCCTCCATGCGAACTAGCGAAGGGCAGAGCGGAATACGCAACGATTCCTGCGAAAGTCCACACATGCGTGCGCGCTTTCGCCGCGCCACACCAGTCCGCAAAGGACAGAAATCCACTCATGCTGGCCTCCAACATCCTCAGCAGCGGATACCTCTGGGACGAAATCCGTGCGAAAGGCGGCGCATACGGCTGCACCATGAAGTACAGACCGTTCGAATCCATCGCCTTCCTTCATTCGCACGATGATCCGAATTGCGAAAACACCTACCGCGCGTTTGACGCGATTCCGGATTTCCTCAGGAAAAATCCATTCACTCAGGCAGAAGTCGACAAGGCCGTTCTACAGGCCCTCGGTTCAATGCTCACGCCTGTAAGGCCAGCCTCCGCAGCCGCGCAATGCTGCGACTCATTGCTCGCCGGAACCGACAACCAGTTCGTAATCCGCAGATTCGAGGAAATCCAGACCATAACGCTCAAGCAGGTTCAGGAGGTCACTGAACGATTCTTCGCGCAAACACACAACGATTGCGCCATCGGCCCTGCCCCAATGCCTCAGTCAATGACAAAATTGGAATTCTGACAATTACCATCGCGTCATATACCGATTTTAATAAACCCAACCGATAAAATTCCCCATCCAATGAGAGAAGACATCATCTATTTCACACGCAATCTGCAATCTCCTTGCAGCCGCGCCGTCAACAAACGCCCTGATGTTAAAATCATCAACCCAGACACGGACTACACAGAACAGCTGGCAAACGCGAAAGCGGCCATCGTAGACGAAGATGAAGACCGTCAGGAAGTCATCAAGGCGCTTCTCAAAGAAAAACTCCCGGTCGCGCTCTGCGGACTCATCGGAGAAACTCCTGACTCACTGAAACGACTCTGCGCAGCAGCAAAACGCCGCCATATTCAAGTCTGCTGGATAGGCTCCTGGAGATACGAATGGGCCATGGCGCGCATGAAGGAAACCATCACCAGCGGCGTGCTCGGCAATATTCAGCAGTTCAAACTCACCAAACCAGAGGGAATGGGTATCTTCGAGCGACTCAGAGACGATGATCTCCTCAACTGGCTCGCAGCATACGGCAACGATGCAGCATACGCATTCGAGGAAATCAACGGCATCGGCTACCGCCTCACCACGACTGGTTCGCGTGGCAGCGCCACCGCCACCATCGCTCCTGATGGCAAAAACGAATTCGCAATCGCACTCTGCGATGAACAGCCACGAGTCGACAGCCAGCCAAGTGCACCCATGGAAGCGGAAATCGGATACCTGCTTTTCGCCATCAATACAGGCAGACCATGGACAATGCTCGGCAGAATCCCAAATTAAGTTTTCCAATCGGTTTGAAAAACTGAGAAATTGGATTAAATTAAAAGACTCGCCGGAAAAGAACACTTTTTTTGTCAATCCCTAATATAGCATTCTTAAAATGAAAACTTTTCTTCCAAAGGAAAACGAAATCGAGCGTAAATGGTGGATCGTCGATGCCGACCAGCAGGTGCTGGGACGCATGGCTCGCCAGATCGCTATGATTCTGCGTGGCAAGCACAAGCCAATCTACACCCCCCATCTGGATACTGGTGACTATGTCATCGTAACCAACGCCGCAAAGGTCGCCATGACCGGACGCAAGGCTACAAACAAGGAATATCAGGATTTCAGCGGCTGGATCGATGGTCTGAAGCGCACAAAGGCCGATGTCATGCGCGAAAAGCATCCTGAGGAAATCATCAAGCGCGCTGTCTGGGGCATGATGCCCGACGGCAAGCTGGGCCGCGCCCAGTTCCGCAAGCTCAAGGTGTTCGCTGGTGAACTTCCAGAGCACAAGTTCGTTGCTCAGGACGCACAGCCCCTCACCCTGAAGAACCAGTTTTAGTTTGATTCACTAATTAGAAAAGGAAAGAATAACAAATGGCCCAAGAAGCTAGCGATGTGATTCTGACCGTCGGCCGCAGAAAGTGCGCCAGTGCACGTGTCCGCATGACACGCGGCACAGGCAAGATCACTGTGAACCGCCGCGCGTTCGAAGACTACTTCACCACCGAATCCATTCGTGGATTCATCCAGCAGCCACTGGTTCTCACCAGCAAGGCAAGCGATTTCGACATCTACGCAACCGTCAACGGTGGCGGCGAAGTCGGCCAGGCTGGCGCACTGCGCCATGGTATCGCCCGCGCACTGGAGAAGTCCGAAGAGGCTCTCCGCGCTCCTCTGAAGAAGGCAGGCATGCTTACACGTGACTCCCGCGAGAAGGAACGTAAGAAGCCCGGTCAGCCCGGCGCACGTAAGCGCTTCCAGTTCAGCAAGCGTTAATCTCTGCTGCACAGTCCGGAATCCCCGGATTTGGGTGCTCCCTAATCGGGGCACCCTTTTTTTATGTGCATAACGAGGCGGCTAAATCAACTAGATTCAATACCGCTTAATTCCACCTAAAAGCAAACAACAACGCAAACACCATGGAAAGCAATCTTCTAGAACAGCTATCGTCTTTCGATGCTTGGAAGCGAATCTCTGCACTGCAGACACTTGCCCAGACAACGGCTTTCCCTGCGGAAACTTCCGCAATGAACATGCACGTCCACTCGTTCTTCTCCTATAACGGAGAGGGATGGTCCCCTTCGCACATTGCATACGAACTCAAGAAAATGGGTCTCTATGGCGCTGCATTGTGCGATTTCGACGTCATCCAGGGCGTTGAGGAGTTTCTTGCCGCTGGCGATCTGCTTGGCCTCCGCACTGCCGCCTCCTTCGAGAGCCGCGTTTTCTTCCCTGAATACGCCGACAAGGAAATCAACTCCCCTGGCGAACCAGGCGTCCTCTATTTCATGGGCTCTGGCTTCGTCGACGGCAAGCGTGCCGCAGATTTCCAGGCACAGCTTGAGCAAAGCCACGCACGCAACCGTGCGCTGATCGCCCGCGTCAACGCCGCCCTGCCCGGCTGCCAGCTTTCCTACGAAAAAGACGTCCTCCCGTTGACACCGGACAAGAACGCCACTGAGCGCCACATCGTTCGCGGATACTACGATCTAGCCATCAAGGAGCAAGGCGACGAAGCGAAGGCCGCCGCTTTCTGGGCAAAGGTATTCAATGCCGACGCAGCAGAATTGGCCGCAAAGAGCGCAAATGCAATGAACGACTACCTACGCAGCAAGCTCATGAAAAAGGGTGGTCTTGGATACGAGCAGCCAACCGAAAGCACTTTCCCGCCCATCGATCAAGTTATCGCCTTGATAAAATCCTGCCGCGCTCTTCCAGACACCGCATGGCTGGACGGCTCGCTGCCAGGCGAGGCGGATCCGAAGGCGCAATTGGAATGCCTCGTCGCCAAGGGCATTGAAATGGTCAACATCATTCCGGACCGCAACTGGAATTTCAAAGATCCGGAAAAGAAGGCCGTAAAGGTGAAGGCCCTCAACGAATATGTCGCGGCAGCCAATGAACTGAATCTGCCGATCATCGTCGGCACTGAATGCAACAAGCCTGGCCAGAGAAAAGTCGACGACTTCGACTCGGATGCCCTCAAGCCACTTCTGCCGGATTTCACACGCGGGGCCAATGTCCTCTTCGGACACACCACGCTATTGCGCTATGCGGACTACTCCTACAGCGATCAGCGCGCAAAGGACGAATTCCCATGCCGCAAGGCACGAAACGACTTCTTCGCTGCGGTCGGAGCACTTCCTGTGCCTCCAGCCAAGATCAGACAGGCTCTCGCCGATGAAAACGACAGCGAGAAGAATCTCGACTTCATCCGCAATGCAGCCAAGAAGGGTGCATGGCTCTAATTGACGTCAACCAAGAGGCCTCTTTTCAAAGTCGCCTTAGAAATAATAGTTAACGTCTTCACAAAAAAGGAGCTGTTACAAAACCTCTATCAGAGGATGTAGCAGCTCCTTTTGGTTTTCACGCCAATCCGATCTGTCCGACCGCTACCAAAGCCTCCAAAAAGCAAAAGGCCTCAAAAAGTGGCCCATTTTAGGGCCTTTTTGGTCGTAAGGGGTATATATCTCTAAAAGGGGGTGGAATTCATTCTGGGGCATTCTAGGGCCATTCTAGACGATATTAGCTTTTTCAGTGGTGCATTTTCGGTTCCCGCAGACACATTTTTACGACTTACACGATTATTATGCTTTCATTATCAAAACGGTGAGTTTTTGTAACAGCCGCTTTTTTCGTGTCATTGCGAAACGATATTTTCAGTTGGCGGAACACGTTCGCTTCTGATCGTGCCCTTTAGATAATTCGGATCATTTCCGCCGTGTGACGCACCGTTCCAACAAGAGAAGCATCCCGTAAAGGAACATGGCAATAGGGGCCACCAAGAAGGAAAGTCGAAGACCATATTTGTCCCCAACCGCTCCCATAAGCCATGTGAAGATGCCGCAGCCTGGAATGCCTACACTGGAGAAATAAACATAAAGCATCGTGGAATCCAGTTTGGGAAGTCTGAGCACGCCATAGACCTGCAGAGACGGCCAGAAAGGAGCGACGCAGAGTCCTGCCAGATAGAGCAGCAGATAGACGACTCCCAAGACAAGAATCGGTGATGCGAACGAATCCGGACGGATCAGCATAAGCCCCATGGAAACTGGCACTCCGATAAACGACGCGCACAGCAGCAGGTGATAGAGTTTGTCTTGTGGAACAAAACGGCCATACGCATATCGTCCAGTGAACATGCCGGCGCCCAAAGCCGCAGTGCCAAGGATACCAGGCCATACACCTGTATTGAAATTCAGCTGTATGAAAGCAGCCGACCAGAACGTCAGACCGAATTCAGCGCCTGCGCCTATCAGCATGCAAAAGCAGTAGAGCCAGAATCTCCACGAAGCGAAAATTGGTTTCGAAGCCTTCCACACGCCGTCCCGCCGTTCCGGAGGGACTTCCGGATATGGCGCGGCAGGATTCTCGCGCCAGAGGAAGCCCAGCGAAGACAGCATCGAGGCAAGGCCGCAGAAGCACACAATGCCGCGCCAGCTGACTCCAAGACTATGAAGCAATCCAACGATGACCACAGCACCGACAGTTCCGACAGACCAGAAGCTATGAGCGATATTCACATACGATCCAGGCTCATTTACATGAAGATCGTTCACAAAAGGAGTCGCAAGACCTTCGCAGATCCCTTCACCGACACCAGCCAACAATACACATGCGACGACCATCCAATACACAGATGCAAAACTGCACAGAAGGACTCCGCAGCCCAGGAAAAGCATCGCCATGCCCATAGAGCGACGTTTGCCA
>JAKSPA010000086.1 GCA_024405235.1 Lentisphaeria bacterium | reverse complement strand
TAGTTGCCTCTCTGATCACCTACAAGGGCGATTTCAATCTCGACAAGATGCTCCATCGCGGAGAATACAATCTCGAACATGTGGTTTCAGACACTGCCGACAAGAGCGTCGCAAAAGAGGGCTTCTCCTGGCTGAAGATCGCGGGAATCACTCCAGAATACTCAAAAGGCGACCGCATTCTGGCATGGTCGGTTCTCATATACACTTGCTATAATTTCCTTTTCTTCCTTGTGGAACTCATCTGGAACGTCATTCCTGGCGCCGCGTGGTCCGAAGACACGTGGTTCTATGTCTTCCTCTACTACACGCTGCCGCTTGACATCACCATAGGCATCGTGACAACCATCTGGTTCACATGGGGCTCCTCGCGCGATCTTGTAAGGCTTATCAAAGCCCTAAAGGAAAACTACGAGAAGCCCATCACCGCTGCGGAAGCTGCCGACAACGGCCAGATTCTGACAAAATAGAAATGTCCGCAAACTCTTCGTCTATTTCCTTTCGTCCAGCCGTTCCAGACGACATACCGGGCATACTCGAACTTCTGGAGGAGTATGTCCGGCAGCAGTTGGTTCTGCCACGAACGGCTGAGGAACTCCAGAACAACTATCGCAATTTCATCGTCGCCGTGAATGACGACGATGGAAAGATTGTCGGAGCGGTTGCGCTGCGACCGTTCGAGGGCGGCTATTTCGAAGTGCGCTCGCTTGCGGTTGCGTCCGAATATTCCGGCTCGGGACTCGGCTCCAAACTCGTCGCGGCGGTTCTGAAACGCGCTGAGACTCTCCGCCCCATAGCAAAATGCGTCTTTGCGCTGACGAAGCGGCCGAATCTCTTCCATCGTCTTGGCTTCCGCGATGCGCCGCATGAGGCGTTCCCTGGCAAGATCTGGGCGGATTGCCTCCAGTGCCCGAAATATCACTGCTGCGACGAAGACGCCGTAGAATATCATTTGGATTGAAGCCAAACGCAAAATTATGAAAAAAGAATGTCGGACAGCATATTTGCCAATTTGAAAGTCCGACGGATTATGCTATAGTACGTCAATTGCCGGGCCAGCATAGCTCAGTTGGTAGAGCAGCGCATTCGTAATGCGCAGGTCAAGGGTTCAAGTCCCTTCGCTGGCTCCATTTCACTTTCCCACCCCAAAAATAAGGCTCCCGGTCATCAACATCAGGGGGCCTTTTTTTGTAGTTGCATTCTCTAACGTGGCGTCTATAGAATAAGGACTATGAAAAAATCCATTCACGCGACAAAATACATTCTGGCGGTCGCCTTATGCATTCTGGCTATGGTTGTTTACGGCGACACGGTGAAAGAGGCCGATTTGAAGAACATACTTGATGTCGCCTCTTCCAAGTCAATTACCATAAAGGGAAATTGCACCAACGCGAATTCGAAGAAAAGCTATTCAAGCGACAATATCGTCAATGAAAATGGCTCCAAAACACCAGTCGCGCCGTCCTGGGGAACCACTTTCCTTGAAATGGCTGGTAAAACGGGCTATGTTACAACGGAGGCGCGTTCAGGACGTCTCTATTCCACATTCACCTTCGAGGTCGCTGGCGCTCGCACGGTGAATTTCGATTACAGGGCAGCGCTCTATGGCGGCAATGACGACGCGCTGATCTTCTACGAAGACGATCCGGAAGATACGCTCTTCGAGGCATACGGCGAATATTGGGGGAAGAAATACAAGGAGGACGGTGAACTGTACTGGGATCTGGAATACACGGATTTCTGGAATACGGAAAGTATAGATCTGGAGCCTACATCCTATTTCCATACGGTCCATGTCGCGGTTCTGACACCCTACGCCGAATCAAAGGAATACTACGACGATCCCGCCGAGACGAAAGTGGATAACGAAATCGAGCAGAAGGTGTGGCTGGACAATTTGTATGCGGAGCCGAGCGATTACTCTGTCTGCCTGTTTTCCGAGGAGGATGGTGCCACGTTCGGTGCAAACGGAATGTATGTCTATATCGACACCGACTATCTGGATAGTTCCGCCATGCCAGTGTTGACATACTATTATACACTTGACGGATCATCGCCTGCATCCAGTTCCACAAGACGTCGCTACAGCGATGCGGAAGGCATAGAGATCAAGAAAACATGCACTCTGCGTGTGGCGGCATTCGAAGGAACACGGCTGATTTCCGATGCGTACAAGGCATCCTATTCACAGCGCGAGGCTCCGCAGTCGCCGACTTGTACGGCAGGAGTTCAGACGCCGTTTGACGACACGGGGCTGGAAATCGTCTTTTCCGCAACAGGTGCCGCACCCAATTTGAAGTTCCGATACACATTGGACGGAAGCGATCCGACTGGAGATTCGATGGAGGGCGATAGTGTGGTGGTCAGCAGTCCATGCACGTTGAAGGTGGTGACATACGACGATGGCACTCTCAGCGCGGTATCGCAATTCAACGTGGTGAGATGCGATGCGCCTGCTTATTCTTGCATATGCGACGGCTTCGAGTCGGAAGAGTGCTTCTTCTGCAATTCCGCATCGATTGCTCTTCGCGTGCAGACGGATGCGTCCGTGTACTATAGAATAAACGGCGGCGTGGTCGCACCATATACGTCAAAATTGAACTTCTCTACAAACGCGCTGCTCGAAGCGCAGGCCTGCGTCGCCTCGAACGATGGAGTCATCGCTTCAGGCGGCAGCATTCTGCTGAACAGCAGCATCGTGTCCGTCAATGCACGAAAATCCGGAACATGCGGTCCCGAATGGATCGAAGAGCAGTTGTCTGGGGCTCCAGGCTGGAAACTGTTTGGCGTTTTCTTCGATATCCCGCAAAAACACAGCGCCGAATTGGCGATGTGGCTTAAGCCATACGGATACAATCCGTCTCGGAAATCGTATGAACTGTCCGAAAAGATGGAAACGGGACACGCTTATTGGATTTATGTCGGTGAGAACGGCATTCCTGCGGCAGGACGGCCCGCCGTGTTCTATGCCATGGAACGCGAAAACGAACCGAAACGCCCCTCTGGATGGAATTTCATAGACGCAGGCGCATCTTTCCACTTCGATGGAATGCTTTTCTATCCTGTGAATACACAGAAAGAACTGCCAGGATGGCGTAAATTTTAGTGAAAAGTCGGTAAAACGACTCCTTTTACCTAAAAAATGCGTCTTATGCCTAAAATTTTTTTGAAAAATGCTTGCAAACCTCAAAAAAAAGATTATCTTAAGTGAAAATCTCAAAAAAATCACGAAAATCGTGCTTGAAACGGCTTGCAATTCCTGCTTGAATGCTTAGAGTACGTTTCGTGACGGGATGCATAGGGTAAATTCCTATGTGTTCTCAGATTTTTTAAACAATTTTGTTTTTTTTAGTTCCAAGTTCCAAGTTCCAAGTCAAAACAAACAAAAAAGGACAAAAAATGAAGAAATCCTTGATTGCAATGATCGCTGCTCTTTTCTGCAGCGCCCTGATGGCCCAGGTTCTGGTCTATGACTATGCTGCTTCCTTCAAGCGCATTGACGTCACTCAGAAGACCAAGAAGCTTGACCGCGTTACCTACAAGATGGACTCCCCCAAGGTCGTCAGCGACAAGTTCACTGGCTACGTTGTCGTCCATGCCTGCAAGCAGTGCACTGGCCAGATGGAGACCAGCACCGATAAGGTTGCTAACTACGCTCCTACCGCCGAAGAGTTCGAGAACGACGCTATCGTCTACATCACCCGCAAGGGCGACAAGGCTAAGAACGTCTACCGCGCTGTTGGTTTCTTCCGTGCCAACATGTTCGGTGCCAACGCCATCTACATGGATGGTGAGTGGGTTGCCTCCAAGTTCACCGATGCTTCCGCATGGCTGAGCTTCCCCTTCGACTGGAACCAGAACGCAATCGTTGGTTTCCTCGGTCTGGACAACACCCAGAACTCCGTTGCCGATCTGAACAACGGCGGTTACGGCAAGGTCTCCGTCCAGAAGTGGACTGAGTACGATGCCGAAGACTGCGTTGTCCGCCCCGTTGACTATGGCTGCTACATGGTGAAGAGCATCTCCGGTTCCACCCTCGGTTACAGCAACTGGACTGGCCACTGCTCCGACATCCTCTTCGACATCTGCCTCGACTTCGAGGAGCCCGTCGTTGATGACGAAGCACCTGTTCCCGGCACCTTCACTCTGAAGCTGAACAACAAGCTCTCCTTCAAGGCTGACTTCGTTGCTGCTGAGGCCGCTATCCTCGACAAGGCAAAGTGGAATGACAAGGTCATCTACGTTCCTGCTGACGACAAGGCTTACACCGTCTACGGTCTGAAGGAAGGTAAGTACTGGGGCACCATCGCCGAGTAATCTGAATAAAATCAGTTACTACTGACCCTACTAGAGAGGGAATCGTGAAAACGGTTCCCTCTTTTTTTTGTACTACATAATGTGTCCGAGAAAGAGGCGTAAAATAACTTGACCGAAAAATCCAGAACTTTCCAAGCCAAATCTCCATCAATTGCGACATGTTCGTAGATTGCATCGTCTGGTCCGCGAAATTGTGGGACGGTTGCGAATTGAATACGTCTTTCATTATAACAGTGTATTGTGATAACTGAAAATTCTCTCGCGAGACCGATTTTTGGACTTCAAAAAAGTGCCAATTGCCCCTAAATCGCATTTTAAGGCCCTCTGCGCGATTTCATGCCCTTTTGCGTATATTAATACCTTTATGCAAAAGAACGCGCGTGGCGGCCATTTCTGACGCATCTTTCCTTTTTGACGCATTTGATGAAATCAAGTGAAAAAGAATATTTCGAACCTTTATTATCGTCATCCCGACAATATTTATTCGGCCGACATTAAATGGATGATGCTACATGTCATATATTAACAAGATTACCAAAATGTAAAAAGGAACAGGAACATTTCGCGAAAAAAATTGTCCAAAACGAAAAGCGATTTGTGATCGATTTTCCTTGACATAAACATCTAATTTTTTGCGCATTTCATTCAGCATGCAGAAGAAAGAACTTAAAATCATTCTATTGGTATTGGCCGTGATTGCAATCGTGGTGATTGCCGTTGTCATGGGTACGAATAGGCAGGCCGTCGAAACTGCAGATGAAGAAAATGCCGCAGTTGTCGAGATCGCTGATTCGCAAAGCGTCAACAAGGACATTATTGAGAGCGTCGATGACGACAAAAGTGCTACTGTGATTTACGATGCGAAAGCATTAGGTGCTTCGTCGCTGAAGAAAAACGATATGGAAGTCCTAAAGCATTTGGTTGGCAGGAGAACAGACTGGGAGGCAGAAGAAAAAAAGGATTCGGAGTGTGTGCGACTGAGTGAACTGCTTGATGATGCGACGGACAACGACGCAATAATTACGCAGGCACGTTTTCTTGCTGTCTCCGATTCGCGTGTCCGCAGGCACGCGTCTGTGGATGCGTTGAATTGGCTTGGAACGCCAGAGGCGATGGACATTCTTGCAGAACTGCAGAATGACGAAGAGGAGGAGGTGGCAGACGAAGCATTTACCTCCATGGAGCATTTCTTCGATACAATGGTCAATCAGATTGTCACAGATCCTGTGACTGGCGAACTTGTCTGCGATAGGGACATCAGCGAATATTTTGAAACATGTACAAATGCAATCAAGAGCGCCGATAACATCGACAACAGCGATATCCTCTTGACTAAAACTGCAGCGTTGGACGTCAAACTTGCAATACCGATTCTTCTGGATGTTGCGGAGAACGGGAGTTCAGGGCAGAGGGAGATCGCGCTCCGTTATTTGGACATTGTTACTCATGGTGATGGTGTCACCAATCGCGAAGAGGCAATGCTTTGGCTTTTGAAAGATCAGGAAATCACCACAGAATCAACCAATAACAAATAGAATCCCTTCTCCTTTATGAAAAGAATCACAACTCTCGCACTGTTTTCCCTTGCATTCAGCGTCATCCTTTCAAGTTGTGGCAGGAAAGACACTGGATCACAAAATGATATGAAGGAAAGCGGCACGGCGACCGAGGCGGTTTCCTTGGAGTCAACGGAAGGCAAGGTCAATCCCAAGACTGGCATGGCTGAAATGACTGCGACTTCGGTCGCATTCACCTTAGGAGACATGTCGGTCTCATGGGGGGAACTGCAGGATTATTTCAATACCACGCCTGTCATTTCAAAAGCGGCAATGGGCAAGAATGCCAAGGAGTTCCTCTGGAATGGTCTTGAGGAAGGGCAGCAGCAGGCCGCCAAGCAGCTTCTTGAGGGCTTGGTGCGTCAACTGACATTTGCAAAGGAAGCAAAACTGGCAAACCAGGAGATTACGGAAGACGAAAAACAGGAGTTTGCGAAGCGCTGGTCCCTTGCGCATTCAGGCAAATCCATTGACAACTATCTTTCAAGGATTCCTGTTGTTTCCACAAATCGCCTTAAGCTTGATCGAAACGAAGTGTTTTTGCTTTTGAAATACACGGACGGCCTGATCAAGGAAATTCAAGTTCCGGAGGACATGCTAAGATCAACCGTGGCGCGTCTGAATCAGTTGCGTGGCGCCTTCGAGAGCGAGATGGCTCAGCGCCGTAAGGATTTCGAATCCATCGCATCCAAGCCTGACTTGAATACAGACGAAGGGTTTGCCCGACTGGCAAAAGAACTTTCCGATGGCATAGAGGCGGACAACGGCGGCGTCATTGATGGACTCATGACTCGCAAGGAAATAGCTGAATGCAATTTCGGACAGCCATTCACCACTGAATTGGGCGAGACTAGTCCGATGATTGAAACGCCCACATCGCTGCGTTATGTGCGTGTCCTTGAAGTCATTCCGCCTGAACAGGCTGGTGGCGATGAACAATTGAAGGTGGCGCAGATTCTGTTCACAAAGCGTGAACTGGATGGCATTCCGACCGAAGCTGAAATGGAGCAGAAGCTCAAGTACAACTATCAGGACTCATATCTTGCCCAGAAGT
>JAKSPA010000085.1 GCA_024405235.1 Lentisphaeria bacterium | reverse complement strand
TAGAGGGCCTGGTTCATTCCGCGGAGCAAGCTCCGCGGCACACAACTAGCGCGGCCAATAACTGCCTAGAGGGCCTGGCGTGGGCGCCTATTACACCGCCGGAAATGCCTAGAGGGCCTGGTTCATTCCGCGGAGCAAGCTCCGCGGCACACAACTAGCGCGGCCAATAACTGCCTAGAGGGCCTGGCGTGGGCGCCTATTACACCGCCGGAAATGCCTAGAGGGCCTGGTTCATTCCGCGGAGCAAGCTCCGCGGCACACAACTAGCGCGGCTATGGTGCCTAGTGCAGATATGGCGCCTAGTGCAGATATGGTGCCTAGTGCAGATATGGCGCCTAGTGCAGATATGGTGCCTAGCGGGGCTATGGTGCCTAGCGGGGCCAATAACTGCCTAGAATTCAATGGTTTCTCCTGCCATGGCCCATGATACTTTGCAGCGCAGATGCCCTTTCAGAAAATCCGCGGCCGCGTCTCCTGTGCAGTGCATCAGGATGATCTGTTCAATATCAAGAGACGCCAGATATTTTGCGGTTTTGTCAAGGCGCGCTTCATCGGCATGAAGCAGATGCAAGCCGCCGACGATTGTGCGAATCGGAATATTCGGACGCGCCTTTGCGCATGCTTCTAAGGTGTTTATCAAGCCTGCATGGCAGCAGCCGGTTACGAGAACGCCGTCTTTAAGAAGTACAGCCTGTTCTTCAGGAACCGTATTGGGAATCGTGCATGCTGCGTCGGAAAAGAAATTGCCGCCGCAGCCTTCGCCAGATGTGCGTGGGATTGGCCCTGTCAGAAAGACGCCTGGAAGAATTTCGGTGAAAGCGTCTATTTCGTGCATTTCGGCGGCGGATAGCACTTCCTGCGAATCTGACGGCATTGAAATCGCATGAACGAAACCGTCGTCGTGTCGGCTGAAGCACTGTGCAGTGACCATCGCGCCTGCATAGATTGGACAAAGCGGCGAGAGACGGGCAAGTCCGCCTGTGTGGTCATAATGTCCATGAGAGAGGATGATGCCGTCCAGCGAATCGAGATTGACGCCCAGCGCTGCGGCATTTGGCGTCAAGGCATCTCCTGCGCCTGTATCCAGCAGCAATCGTCGGCCATATACATTCATATATATAGCCAGCCCGAATTCGGAACGGCAGGATTCCGTAGTTCTTGTATCGACAAGGCTTGTTATGGAGACGGACATTTGGGAGTGTCACGCCATGTCAGGCGTATTTTCGATGATTCGCAGTTTTTTCCAGCGTCCGAGCTTGTATCTGAAGAGGAACGTGAAGCTGCTCAGAGCGCCGAAAATGACGAAATAGAGCCATACGCGCAGAGGCGGCATGTCGAGTTTATGGACGCAGAAGAGAATCAGCAGCGATATGATGAGATTGTTGAGGAAGTGGATTGCCATGCACCAGAATGTGTCGCCAGCGCCGCGCAGTGCGCCTGAAGCGATAAGCAGCGTCGCGTCTGTCAAGATGTAGATGCCGGCCATGCGCAGCATCGGCATAGCCAGTTCACGCACGTGTGAATAATCCAGACCGGAAGATTCCGGCGCGAAAACGTTGACAAGCGTTGCAGTGAGAGTCAGGAAGAGCAGCAGCATGAGCGAAGCGTAGCTTAGAGCCACTTTGAATCCCGAACGCGTCGTTTTCACGGCGAGTTCCGGATCGCCTTTGCCCATGGCGCGTCCGACCAGCGTCGTGACGGCGACTTGAATGCCGAGCAGCGGATGGAACGAAAAGCCGTCCCAGTTGAAGATGATCGTGGTTGCTGTCGCCATGTCGTCGCCGTAGCTGTGGAAACTGGAGACAAGGAAAACGAAACAGATCATCCCGAGCACGTTTTCGCACCCCTGCGGCAGGCCGTATCTAAGCAGTTTGAAGAATTTCGAAAGATCGAAAAAATGCTTGGACGAATCATGCCATTCGGGGCTTTTTTTAGCGCGCCAGAAGGCGATGGCGAGAAGGACCGAGGCGGAGGCTCCGGAGAGAAGGGTCCCGATTGCGGCGCCGTCCAATCCAAGAGCGGGGCATCCGAGATGGCCGAAAATCAGTATCCAGTTCGCGACGAGATTGACGATCAGCGCAACGACATTGCCGTACATTATTACTTTTGTTTTGCCGATTCCTGAGAAGAACGAACCGAATGTGAATCGCATCAGCGCGTTGATGCTTCCGAAGGCCATGTACCAGAAATAGCGTCGTTCGAGGCTCTGTTCCAGCGGCGAATGTCCGTCGAACACAGGACTCATGTTCACGAGAAGCGAGATGAGCAGCATGAACGGATAGCTAAGCAGAGCCACGAACATGGCCTGCCAGACCATCTTCACGCAGTTGTGTTTCTGGTTGGCTCCGAGATACTGCGCAATCAGCGTGGAGGAGTAGCCGACTATGCCTACGAAGAAGGATGTGACCATCCAGCTTGTTGTGCCGCCGCTCATGGCGGCTGCCTGGTGGACTATTCCGACGCGCGACAGGAACAATCTGTCGATGAACATCATCAGCATGTCGAACATGCTGGACAGAAACATCGGTATGGCGATGGGCAGCAGTTCCAGAATTCCGCCCGGACCATCGAAATGATTTTTGCGAATTGATTGAAAAGAAGGCATATAATGCTACTCCAGACAGTGACAATGTGTTAATCGTTATTCATGACTGTGGTTTTCCGCTGCCGAACTTATATGTTCGCTTATTTGCGTGGGCGGCTGGGCATCCGCTTTTGGTGGGACGCAGCAGATTGAAAATGATAGATCACTTCGTCACGTATAGGTGAAAACGGGAAAACGAATTAATATAAGCATGATTGTTTGGAGCGACATTATTCGCAATGCATTTCGCGCATGGTGGTTGTTTTGTGTGGAAAGCGAAACCATAATGACTGCCATGAGTTCCAGCCAGCGGAACATTTCCGGAATGGGAATTATATAGGGTCTGCTCTAGCAGACACTATTCATATTTTGTTGTAATCGCAATGCCATATCCCCCAAGATGGCGTTTGGAAATTGACGAAGGTGTTTTTTTGCGGAAGGCGTCAGAAATGGCCAATTTAGGGCCTTGTTGCCGTTTAGGTATTATTATACGCAAAAGGGGGTGAAAGCGCGTGGCGGGCTTCCTGGACGCATTTAGAGGCATTCTGGCATTTTTGACATGCGATTTTGGGCTTCTGCGGACGCGATTTTGCGGTAATTGAAGAAAGGGAATTGAGAATTGAGAATTGAGAATTAATTCTGCATTCTGCATTCATCATTCTGCATTAATTGAGAATTGAGAATTGAGAATTGAATTGAGAATTGAGAATTGAGAATTGAGAATTGAGAATTGAATTAATTCTGCATTCATCATTCATAATTCATAATTATTTCTTTGTGCCCTCTTAGGGCGCTCTGCAACGTTTCCGCCGCCACCCTTCCAGGGCGCGGCGGTGGATTCCATCGGCGACACGCTCCAGGGGTGCGCCCCCTCCGGGGGCTTCGCCGCTTCGCGGCTGAAATGCCCTTGCATGGCAAGAAGGCGAAGGCCGTGTTCGTTCCGATGGATGTGGCGCACGAATTGTGATTATCGGAAACTGCGGCGAAATATCAGTTTCGTGTATTCCTTGCGTCCGTCTTGCCAGACAGGAAGACACCGATGATGATGAGGGCCGTTCCCGTGGCGGAGGTGAGCGTCATGCGTTCATGTAGGAAGATGGAAGCGAAGAGAACCGTGATGGCGGGCATGAGATAGAGTCCGACGGTGCATCGCGTCGTGCCGAGAAGTGCGCACGCCTTGTTCCATAGCACGAAGCAGATGGCGGAGGCGAGGACGCCGAGAAAGGTGAGATTCATGCAGTTCATGACGTTGGAGAAGCGCGCTGCATTGACGGTCTGCGAGAGATTGACGGCCATGGAGGCGTTCATGACGCAGCGTCCCATGTCCGTCAAGCCGAAGATTATGAACGGAACCATGACGATGAGTGCCCAGAAGAACATTCGCCGCACGACGAATAGCTGCGAGCGTCCGCTGGACGCCTGCCGTTCCACCATCAGCGAATAGCAGCTCCAGCAGATTACGGCTCCGAGAGCCATTAGATCGCCCGCCGGATTGAAATGCAGAGCATGAATGCCGTTGAGGCTGACCATGACAACTCCGATGACCGCTATTGAGCAGCCTGCGAAGAAGCGCGCGGAGAGCGGATTTCCGTTGCCGAAGAAACGCACGAAAAGCGCTGTGCTGATTGGAGCCAGCGACACGAGAATAGCCACATTGGAGGCGTTCGTATAGTGAATCGCGCAGTTCTCAAGAATCTGGTAGATTGCGACGCCCGACAGTCCCATTAGCGCGAGGCGGCCTTCTTCGCGCCATGGAAGCCTCTTCTCGCATTTCGGATGCAGTATCCATAGTACTATATATGCGACAAGGAATCGGACGAAATTGATTTCCATTGCCGAAAATGATTCCAGAAGCGCCTTGGTGTTGACGAAGGTCAGGCTCCACACGAGAATCGTCAACGCCGCCATGACCAAGCCACGTAGCATATTATTCGCGAAAATCCAGCAGAATATGGATATTGAATGAGCGGGCAGGGCGCCCAACGCGCGTTTGGACGCCCTGTCTCGTTGAGTTCGTGTCGAAGCCTATCGAATGAAATTTGTCATCTGCCGTGGTTCGTCGAGAACGGGGGCAGGCACGCCTGCCGCCTTTCCCGCCTGGATGTTCTTTAGCATCCATGCCATCTTGACGCCGAGATTGCGCAAGATCTGAAGGCCTTCTGCCTCTTGTTGGACATCCTCCGGCTTGCTGCCGTGGACCATGTTCTAATACTGCGACGGCACCATTGGCATGCCGTTGATTGGATAGAACTTGTTCATCGTGTCAAGGGCGCCTGTCGCGCCGCCGCGTCTGCAGCTGACAACTGATGCGGCTGGTTTGTTGGCCAGATATTTTCCTGCACAGATAGACAGGCGGCTCATGAAAGAAAGGATGTTGCCGCATGGAGCTGCATAATGGACTGGCGAACCGAAGACGAAGCCGTCGGCTTCCATGGCCAGCGGCAGGAAGCGGTTCACTGCGTCATCCATCACGCAGCGGCCGTTGGTCTTGCAGAAGCCGCAGGCTAGGCAACTGCCTTTGATATCAGCTCCGATTGTAAAGAGCTCAGTGTCTATTCCGTTGGCATTCAATGCCTTCGCAACTTCCGTCAAAGCAGTGAACGTGCATCCCTGCGGATGCGGACTGCCATTTACAAGAATCACTTTCATTCTTTTATCTCCATTGTTTCGTGCAAGTTGTTCGGAACGGTTCGCTCTTCGCGCTAAATCCGTTCCATGCCGTCATTTTGAATTGGCGGCTAATTTAATTCAAAAGAAACTGTTTTTCGTTCGCCGACAAGAAATTTCTTTGACGGCCGCCCTTTTTGCAAAAGTGTTCAGAAATGGCCAATTTCGGGGCCTTGGGGCGTTTTGGGGTATATATACGCAAAAGGGCCTCGACGTTGCTGTAGGCCATTTCTGGGCCTTTTAGAGGCATTGGGGCTTTTTTTGCATGCATTTTGGGGCTCCGCCGGACGCGATTTTGGCAAAATTCGGCGAAAAGACGATTTGGGCTTCTTATGATGAAATTTCGTGTGCGTTTGTCAGAAGATGTTTCCAAGATGGACGTTTGAGAATCCATGCTGATTGGCCAAATCGCGGATGTGGTAGAGTGTGGCGGACGGCGTCGGACGAATATGACATTTGTAGGCGGGATGATATGCTGAAAAATGAAGCGGAATCTGTTTGTCGAGATTTTCGGCGACCCATTTTAACCATTCAAGCAACTCGTCGTCGCTGTCGTTCTTGTCTGGAATCACCAAAGTCGTGATTTCCAGATGGACGCCCAGACGATAGAGTCGTTGCAGATTGTCCAGTACAGGCTCCAGACTTGCGTTGCACATCTCCTTGTAGTAGGTTTCGGAGAATCCCTTCATGTCTATGTTGGCCGCATCGATAAGCGGATACAGTTCGCTTGCTGCTTCTGGTGAGATGTAGCCGTTGCTTACAAGGACGTTCTTCAGTCCGTGCTGGTGGGCAACTCTGGCGATGTCGATCAGATATTCCGCAAAGACAGTCGGTTCGTTGTAAGTATAGGAAATGGATGGACAATGATGCTGTTTCGCCAGATCGACCAGTTCTTCTGGCGGCGTTTCGTCGTAGATATGCCAGTCATGGTAGCAGCCGCGCGAGAGGGAGTCGTTCTGGCAGAAAATGCACCCAAGATTGCATCCGAAGGTCCCGAACGAGAGCGTCCTGCTTCCTTGCATGAAATGCCTAAGCGGTTTCTTCTCTATGGGATCAACTGCGATTGAAACGGGACGACCATAGGATTGGGAATAGAGAACGCCGCATTTGTTCACGCGCACGCCGCAATATCCGCAGGCTCCGTCGGCAATCAAGCAGTGCCGTGGACATAATTCGCAGCGGACCGTCTTGTCTGTCTGTGGAGTCCACCATCTTGCCTCTGGAAGGTTCATGGCGTCGTTTCCTCCTCGAAAGCGACTACGGTAAAAACATAAAACTGCATGCCGTCATGTTTCCATGCATCGAATGGCAGACCTGCCTTTTCCGCGCAAAGATATCCCATGAACTGTTCCTTGTCAGGAAGTTGCTCCCATACCTGCGGCAGGAAGAGGCCTGCATGACGACCTTTGCGGACCATTACGCCGTGCACGTGCGGAACAATTTCTTCTGGCGAAGCAACTTCCCGCATCGGAGACAGGACGGAGATTTCTATGTGCAGTTCTGGGACCTCTTCCGCTTGAACCGAAGGGAATCGCGGGTCCTCGAAGGCCGCTGCATGTGCGAAATATGACACTGCATCCAGAAGCGGTTCCAATGGCTGCGTCGTTCCTATGCATCCGCGAAGGCGCCCGTGTTTGTGCAGCGTCACGAATACCGCCGACGGACTGGACAATT
>JAKSPA010000084.1 GCA_024405235.1 Lentisphaeria bacterium | reverse complement strand
TCGTGGCGCTCTGCTTCCTTGATTGCCTGCAGGACGCCGATGGAGGTCTCGTCGTCAATTGAGAAGACGCCGTCGATTTGGGGATTCGCAACCAGAATGTCGGCGAAATCCTTCAGACCATCGTCGCGAGTGAATTTCGTGGCGTATTTCATGATTTTCATTTTGGGAGCGATCTGCGCCACGGTGTCCATGAAACCTTTGACGCGCAGGCCGGAAACAGAACCGGAGGAGGGGACTTCCAGCACCACGACAGTGGCTTCGGGACCCAGTTTCTCGACTAGATATTTGGCGCTGCCAATGCCCATGCTTTCGTTGTCGCCGCTGACAAGATAGGCGCCTTCCGCATCAATGGAAATGTCGAACATCACGATCTTCGTGCCATTTGCAATGGCGCGTTTCAGCGGCACGTCCATGCCGGTCCACTGCGGAAATGCGACAATGGCGTCTGCTCCCCATGCTTCCAGATCGTCCAACTGCGTGGTCATTTCCTCTGCTGCGGAGCTAGTGCAGAGCTTGTATTCGATGCTGTCGCCCAATTCCTTGCAGCGCTGTTCCGCAAAATAGGCAACGGCGGCGACCCAGCCATGCGTCACGGCCGGAGCCAAAACGCCGATTTTTACTTTTTTGACGGAATTCGCGGATTTGTTTCCACAGGAAACGACGAAGAAGGAGGCCAGCGCAACGGCCAGTAGCAATGCAAGACGTCTCATTTTTTTCACCTTTGATTGTTGTGAAACACTAAAAAAACTGTCCGTTCCTTTGCAGGTTCAGACAACATGTTACATACTATGTCATTAATAGTCAACTTTTCAAGTTTTCTTTGAAAAATTCGGCCGGAAACCATTACACACATTTCCAACGCTGCGGAGGCCCGAAAACGCATGTGAAAAATACAGAAATCAACGCTAGAGGCTCAGAAATGGCCTAGAATCGAGTCGACCCCTATTTGCGTATATATACCCCTTGACGGCAAAGAGGCTCGAATTTGGCCATTTCTGAACACATCTCTGAATTTTCAGCGAATTTCGATTCCGCTTTTGTGCGAGAGGAAAGATTAATGTCATCTTTCTCACGGCATGAAGGGACAGAACTGCCTATAAAGGCTAGAACGGCCTATATAGGCAAAAACAGAGTGCTGCGGACAATCATTTCAGTCTTTCGCGGTATTCGCGGAAAACTTTAGCGATGCGCGCGTAGTCCTCTTCGGTAAGTTCCGACAGGACAGGGTTGAAGAAGAAGTGTCCTCTGCGGAGGATCTTTGCGTTGTAGATGGTTGGAATGCCGAGAGATGCTTCGGTGTCGAGCAAGTCGAGATAGTTTGGCGCGGCGCAGAATTGCAGCTGTCCGTCAGTGTCGATGAGCACTCCAGGATGAGTGGCGCGATAGACATTGGCTCGGATTTCCATGGAGCGTTTCGTGGTGATTCTCCAAGAGTACATATCCGCCAGTCGGACCATGTCTGTGTATTGATCAAGGTATGGATTGGCGGTGAATACGGAGATGCAGACATCCTTTCTTGCTTTTTTGGCTTCGTCATAGATGACGGACAGGAGGTATTTCTGGAGTTCCAGGCCCCAGATGCCCTTGTGGTTCTTGAGTCCCGCGCCAGTAGGCAGGTTCAGAAGGCCGTCGAGTTTGAGGCCGTCGGCATTCAGTCCGTCCGGTGCATCGGAGAAGTAGCGGCGAACCATTTCGCGAAGGCGTGCTTCGTATTTGGGATTGGTTATGTCTCCGCAGATCGCTTCGCCGTTGCGGGTGACGCATTCGTCTTCCGGAATGCCTTCGCGATACCATGCCATGCCCCAAAGGAAGACACGGATGCCGCGCTTGTGGCATTCATCGATCCACTTTCGGATATCAGGCCATTTTTTGGTGTCTGGTTCTGCAGAACTGAGGGAGACCTGCCATTTGTCGTCCAGAACAACGGTGCCTGGTTTGCAGTCATGGTCTTCCAGGGCTTTGATCCACCCGTCCACGATGGCCTGTGTGCAGAAGTAGCCAGAGGGGTGAGGCTTCGGCGTCATGTAATCGACCTTTGCGCCTTGCGACATGGCCTCCTGGTCGTGCCATGTGCAGTAGATGGGTTCCTTCCACCAGGCAGGGCCAGGATGGCTTGTCGCAGGACGTGGCAGATAGTTTCTCCCGTAGGCGTACTCCAAGGCAGATGCGAGGACATTTTCCTCTCCATCGACGAACGTGATGCAGACGCTAGGAGATTTCCATGGCCCGTTGATGGCTTTCTTGCCATAGTAGTCGAGTGCGAAACCGCCGCCCTTGACGCAGTCGCCGACATAGGGAGTGGGGGGCAGTGTCACTTCTGGATTCCAGATGAAGCTGTCCCAGTCGTATTGGCCTTGCTCTGCGAAGGCGCTGAAGACGGCGTAGCCCTTGTCTCTGCGATCATGGAGTCCGAACACCTGTGGCACGGAGGCGATGGCGATGCCGCCTGAATGGAGGCTCAGGTCGTTGCCGTAGTCGTGGATTGCGGTTTCGGCTGGATGGAAGCACTGGCGTTCGAGGAAATTGGGAGCGACATTATAGACTTCGTCGATGTCAGCGGAGAATCCGAATTCGCAGCCGCCCATTGAGAGTCGGAAGAAACGGATTTGGTCCAGGGCGCCGACGCCGTTGATTTCGTGCCAGAACTCCAAGGCGTCTTCCGAGAAGCGTGCGCAGAAGGACTTCTTGCCCCAGAGGACGGAATCCATGGTGGATTTCGCGAATATCGAGCCGTCCGCTTCGTGGCCGCAGACATCCCATGGCTCAGCGGTTTGGACCATGTCCTTCTGCCCGTCTTTGCAGCAGTCGCCGCCAGCGACGAAGCCGTAGAGGCGTCCCGTGTGCTTGTCCGTGAGGAAGCAGGCGTCTGGTGCAGGTTTCAACTGAATATTGTAGTGTTCTGTGTCGATGACGAGTTTGTTGGCAAGCTGTGTGAAATTCATTTCTTTGGGACCTTTTGTTTTACAGTTGAAAAACTGTTCGGATTTCCGTTGTTTTTGACGTTAGTGAAATCATCTGAACAGTGTTGTCACTGTCCATAATGTAACATGAAAACAGTTCGTGCGTCGCGGCTGAAGAATGATCAGAGGGCAACCTCCATGACATAGTCGTTCATGAAAAAGCCGTTGCCGATGGGATTGTCCACTGTTTCGACGGTGGCAAAGCCATTGCGCAGATAGGCTCTTATCGCCTTCTCGTTGTGGCGGTTGACATTCAGACGCAGGCGCGAATAGCCTGCTTCAAGCGCATAGCTCTTGGCTTTGCTGAGCATCATCGAACCGATGCCCCTCCCATGGAATTCTGGCAGCAGGTAGCACTTGTGAAGCTTCGCCGTTCCGAGATGGCCGTCGCAAGGGCCGAGCACAAGATAGCCGATAGGGCGTTCGCCGTCGAAAACGCCGTAGAAGGATATGCCGGAATCGTATTCCCTATCCATCACTTCTGGCGCGTACATCATATTCATCATGTACGCAATCTGTTCCTGCGAGAGAATATTACGAAAGGTCACAGGCCAGACGACATCAGCCACTTCGCGCACGAGCCCCAACTCGTGCCTGTCAAGAATCCGTATCGAAATGTTCATGTTGAATGCTCCTGTCTATAAGATAAATCCTTTTGTGGCAACAGACAATTCTCCGCAACAAAAAAAGGGAACTTGTGCGAGTGGTTGGAGTGGTGGGCCATGGCCTTGAACGGGCGATTTTTCGTCATGTTATGTGTGTGTTGTCTTGATAAATTCATGTTTCTGTGCTAGATTAAACCATATATACCTTATAAGAAACAATGGTTCACATGTTTTGTTTCAAGGTAAGGTGTCTTTTTTTCAACGTCGGCCACAATGTAGGCCAGAGATCAGAGTTCGATAGATTCGCACAACAGGGTAGAAATCATGTCGGAAAAGGTAGAATTGAAAGCAAAGAAAGTCATGGAATGGACTTGCGGTACGCTGAAGTACAATTGGAAGAGTCTGACGAAGGTCTGGTTCTTCTCAATGTTGGGTACTCTGGCGTTGAATCTGATGGTTTACAGCCTTGTGCCCAGTTTGATGCCGAGAATTCTGGATCACTGGAAGATAGACGCTCTGCGCATCTCCTTGATCATGAGCACAATTCCGCAGATTCTCAATATGTGCATCAATCCTGTGCTGAGCACATGGAGCGACAAAGTTCGTTCACGTTGGGGACGCCGCATTCCTTTTGTCGTCATCTCGGCGCCGCTTCTGGTCCTGATGATGATGTTGATCGGCTATCACGAGAGCCTCGTTCCTGCCTTCCAGAAAATGACCGGCTGGGAGATGACGGAGGCCGCGTTCTGGATTCTCTGCATCATCACGGTGGTCTATCAGATATTCTATCTGGTTCCTGGCGCCATCCAGTGCTACGTGGCTCCTGACGTGATTCCGAAGAGCTTCATCGGCACCTACTACGGCGTGGTCTCCCTATTCGGCAATCTTATGGGCTTCGCGTTCAATCTGTGGATTCTCCCACGTGCGGACGTGGCACCCAAATTCTGGTTCGGCGTCATCGGCGTCTTCTATCTGGTGTCAATGGCTCTTCAGTTCCTCTTTGTGAAGGAAGGCAAATATCCACCGAATGAAAAGCACGAAGGCGGCAATGTCTTTGTGGTCATCTGGAAATATGTCGCGGCCTACGCATACGAGTGCTGGTCACAGCCTATCTACCTCTGCATCTTCGTGGCCAGCGGTGTCACAGCCGCCTCCACCCTTGTCCGCAGCACCTTCAACGTCCTCTTCGCCACCAACGAACTAGGGCTGACCATGACACAATACGGACAGGTATTCGCCTACACATCTCTCGTCGGCGCAATCATTTCCATTCCCGTCGGATTGATCATGGACAAGAAATGCCATCCATTGATCATCTACTTCCTCTCCGGTGTGGCCGTTGTCATTTTCAACGCATGGGCTTACTACTACATCAAGGACTACAAGACCTTCTATGTCGCAGGCGTGGTCATCGCCGTGACGTATGTCGTGCAGAACGCCGCCAGCACACCGCTGCTGCTGCGCGTCGTGCCCAATGAGAAATTCGGCCAGTTCGGAAGCGCAGGCGCCATCATCAACTGCATCATCTGCGCTGTGGCTGGCGGAGTGGGCGGCTGGCTGACGAAGCTCTACGGCTACCGGATGATCTTCATCTGGGACTTCGCCGTCACTCTTCTGTCTCTGGTCTTCATGGTCATGCTTTGGTTCATGATCAAATCCAACGAAAAGGCCAACGGCGGCAAATACATTCCGCCGCGTCCATGGCTCCACGGCGCCAAACTCATCAACACCAACGACTGATTACTTTTCGGTATTGGAAAAACAGTGGTCCGAAGCAGTTGACTCACGGACCACTGTTTGGAACTGCAGTGCCTTCGTAATCTATAAATAGAAACAAGGACGAAAAGCGCGCTTGAATTTGGATGACATCCCGTTCAAGGGCTCCATGGAAAACGTGCATGTAAGGCGTAGAATATGAATACTCAATTGAAAATTGGTAAAAAATGGAAAATTAGGAAGATTATTGAGATGCCTGGTGGCATGACAGGCGTGTATGGCCTTGCTCAATGCTTTCAGGTTACTCAGGAGCGTGCGGCCATCGTCATAAATCTTCGGCGGACAGGGCAGCACGCCTGCGATTTCGAATTGGGAAATGACATCTTCCTCTTTGACAAGCCAGGAGAATTTACTTCCTCATCGCCGATTACATTTCTGCGTTCATTTGCTGGAAAGCATCCGGTCGATGGTTCGGATGTGTATTTTGTGCGATATGACAGCATGATTGGCTTTGTGCCAGCAGGTGAACGGTTGCCTGATGGACGCCCTCATCCCCATGCAGGAACAGGCTTTTGCATGGGAACCGCCATAACTTTGCCGATGGAGGTCGTTGACAGTGGTGCCTGCGATGTGTATTCACAGAACAAGGGGTGGTTCGCCATTATTACTCAGATGGAGTATAAGGACGGCACTTTGCATGAGAAAAGTCGTCAGATAATCAAATTCATGGACTATTTTAAAGGTGCAGTGGGAACTGGACTTGCTTCCGTTGAATTCGATGGCGAAGATATGCTGGTTCCGTTTACGACAAAAGCACCTGGCGACTTCGGCAACGGCATTCTTCGAATGAGCCGCGGCAGCGATGGCGATTGGAAGCCAGCAGGTTTCCAAATGATCGCTCCTGAAAAGGGTGACAACCCGCCGCTCTTTGCTGCTCCAAGCGATGGCGATGGACTAAGCGGTTGCGAACCGTCGCTGGCGCGAATGAACAATGGCAATTTTGTGTTCACATGCCGTGAATGGGGCGCAAAGCCTTGGTCACCAGAACCTTTGGATGCAAGTCGAGGCCGTATTTGGACCGGTTGCCCTGGCAGAGATTCATTCCGTCTTGTGTTTGAAAAACCATATTTCCATACGCTGTCACCAATCACTGTAGGCGCGACATGGTCTGGCAAACCCTATTTGGCTGCCAACGAATACAGCCGCACGGACTGGCGCGGGAAGTCAATTCCGTCTTTGAACATCCGTGAAAAACTTTTGCTTTATCCGCTGCAAGGAGACGACTGCCAACCACAGGAACCACTTGTCCTTTGCGATGCATTGGCTGAATTCGGTGAGCCTGGCCCTGTTGATGGCGGGTGGTTCGTTGATCATCCACAAGGGTGCCGTCTGCGTCTGGAAGGACGTGAACGGAATTTTGTGACATGGCGCGTCTTCAATGTCATGGATACCATAGGGCACAATCCATCTGAAAACTCTGCAGCCTGGATGGCCGAAATTATCGACGCTGAGGAATAATCCAACCAACATTCTTCTTTGCGTCTCCGCGACTTTGCTTTTGAAGAACGCTATGCTCCCCAAGAGGGTGGCTACTGCCTGCGGCGCGTACTGCCTGCGGCGCGTACTGCCTACGGCGCGTACTGCCTACGGCGCGTACTGCGGTGCGTACTGCCTACGGCGTGTACTGCCTGCGGCGCGTACTGCGCCTGACGGCGCTAAGAGGGCGGCGTGAACG
>JAKSPA010000083.1 GCA_024405235.1 Lentisphaeria bacterium | reverse complement strand
CGCGTAGAACGCACAGAAATGGCCAAGAAGGCATGTCCACCCCCTTTTGCGTATATTAATACCTTTTAAGAAAACAGGCCCTAAATTGGCCATTTCTGACGCGTTTTTCAAAAATCCCCCTTTGCATGTGGGAGAGGGGGGGGCAGCTTAAGTTTATCGCAATGTTTCCAAAGAGGGTAGGGATTAGGCCGTGTCAGCGGCAGTCCGCATGTTCACGACGCCATCTTGGTGCCGTCAGGCGTGGAGCACGCCGTAGGCCGTACGCACCATCTTGTGGAACATAGCTTGCGAACAGAGTAACTGCCCTACATTCGTTTCAATTTTTTTGAAAAAATCTCTTGAATTTTCTATATTTTTTCATATAATATGTGTGATGACGCAATTTTAGCGTTGTTTCATCGTTCTGAATAAGTGGGGCAGTTACTTTTCCGCTTGCCCTTCCTAAACACAAATCAACAATCCAAAGGAACAAATCATGAAGAAATCCTTCACTCTGATTGAACTGCTGGTGGTCATAGCGATCATCGCGATTTTGGCCTCCATGCTCCTTCCCGCGCTGTCCAAGGCCCGTGAGAAGGCGCGTGCCATCAGCTGCACCAACAATCTTAAGCAGCTGCAGCTGGGCAATATCCTCTATACGACTGATTACGATGATTTTCTGCCGCCGCTGATCGCTGGCAAGTACGATGGCGAATCCGGCCTGTATGCCGACTGGCTGCTGGGCGGCGTGTACACATGGTTCACCGTGAATCCAATCATCCCCGGCGCTCCCATGGATGGTGAAGAATGGGCCAAGAAGGATCCTGCCGCCAACATGAACTATACCAGCGCTGGTTCCGGTGAGAACAAGGGCTCATGGCACAAGATTCTCTCCTGCCCCTCGGCAGGTGGCGACCTGACCGTCATCGGCAACATCACCTACCAGGCCAATCTCGGCATGGGCTATTGGAAGAAAATGCTCAATGGCGATTGGAACATGTCCGGCTGCGAACACTCTGGAGATGTCTACAAGGCCGCCAACTGGCACCGCATCAGCTCCATCAAGTGCCCCAGCATCTATGTAAACCTGTTTGACGGTGCGCGCAGCAACTTCCTTGGAAGCGACAACTACACATCTGGCGTCCAGTATGCCTTCTCTCTGAACCGTCAGGACCAGGCTGGTACCGAAAACCGTCTGAAGTTCCTCCGCCACAGCAACTACATGAACTTCTCATTCGGCGATGGACACGTTGAAGCCGTTGGCATGAACGTCGTCAATCGCGCTGGCAATACCGAAGGTTCACTGCATGACAAGTTCTACTGGTATCCAGGCGTGAACATGATCGGTGGCGATTCCAATCACTAATCGCGTGCTATAGTACAACATAGTATCAAGCGGCGGAGGTTACTCTCTCTCTCTCCGCCGCTTTTTTTCTTTCTCCATCGCTTATAGTCATCCATTTGCTTTTCCATGGGAAAAATACAGGACATCATCGACATTCTGACGCAGGAACTCAACGATGGCAAGTACCCGCCGAATTCGCGTTTCCCGTCGGAATACGAACTGTCCATTCGCTTCGGTGTCGGGCGAATTACCGCCAACAAGGCTGTCTCCGCTCTGGCAGCGGCTGGTCGTCTTGTACGTGGAAGTCGCGGTTCAGGCACACGTGTCTCCAGTGGTTCTCTCCGTTCGAAAGGGCGCATCGTCTTTCTTGGTAGCATAGTTCAGCCCAATGAAGTAAAGACTCTTCGAGGGACCCTCAGGGCCGCGCAGAATTGCGGCTACACGCTAGAGGTAGCCAATCCTATCGAACAGAACCTGAAGAACTATCTCATGCAGCTCAACAAGGATTCGAGCGTCATCGGCATTGTCACCATCGGCTATGAGAACATGCCTGACGAGTTCTCTCCGGACATTCCCATGGTCTATCTGGACATGCCTGATCCGGAATACCATCTGGACAAGCACTACATCGCCACCCCCAACGAGGAGGCAGCGAAGAAGATGATGGAGGCGCTAATCGCCAGGGGACACCGTGAAATCGTGCTCTACTCTTCGCCTCGCTATCAGTTCCAGCACACCATCTACCGTATAAGAGGCTTTCAAGAGGCCATGCGGCAGGCAGGCATTGCGGACGTTGACAAACGCATCTTCACAGCAGTTGACTACACGGACGAAGATGCTGTGGAGAACCTGAAGAAGATTCTGAAGCGGTATCCGAAGACCACTGCCATTGTCACTCCCAGTGACGACCTTGTGCGCACCATGCTTCAGGCCATGAATACGCTTGGCATTTCCTATCCAGGCCCTATCGCCCTCACTGGTTTCGGAAATCTGATGGATGTCACCACGCGTCACGGCGTACCCACCGTGGAGCAGAACCACTTTCAATTCGGCGTTCAGGCCTGCGCTTCGCTGATCGACTTCCACGAGAAACGCTGCGAAGAAATTCCGCACATCCAGTACGTGGACTACAAGATGATCAACATGGAGTGCATTCCGCGAGTTTCGGAATAAGCCACTATACCTTTTAATCACAATGAGAAACACCATCCTTTTCTTTCTTGCATTCTTTTGCGGCGCGATGCTCTTCGGCGCCGTCGCGCCTGGCACGAACATTCTGGCCAACGGCGAACTGAAGACCGATCGAACCGACACGCCGCCGCTCTACTGGGGAGCGACGGAACAGACTGGCAATGTGGAATTCTGTCTAAGCGGCGGTCCTGAGGACAAGCCGTACATCCGCTTTTCCAGCACAAGTGCCGATAAGCCTGCGACGACCACCTATCGCCAGTTGGATCTGAAACTTGTGGCAGGTGAACCCTACAAGCTTTCCGCATGGATCAAGGCCACGAATTTCAAATGCAACGTGCGCGGCGTAAGCATCTGCAATACAGGATGGCAGAATTTCAGCGGAGTAACTCCCGCCAACGGCACATACGGCTGGACATATCTTGAAAAGGAATTCACAATGCTGGATTCCGTGGATGGAAAGTATTTCGCCGCCATTTTCGCCGATAAGTATACAGGAGAGTTCTGTGTGGCGGACATCCGTCTCACCGCTCTCTCGAAGGCCGCCCAGAAGGGCTCGGAGGCCCCGAAGATGGAAGATCTTACCGGACAGCTCCGAATGATTCCATGGGAGCCGCTGCTCTGCCAGATTCCCTCAGAAAATCCGGTGGTCTCCTTCCGGCTCTACGGAAAAGTGGAGGACATGGATTCCGTTGACGTGGCGCTGAATTTCGATGGCAGGGTAATCGCCGTCGTCCAGCCCCTTGCAAAGGACATCAACACCCTGCGCCTGCCGAAAGCCGTGCGTGGCGGCAGGCTGACGGTGGTCCTGCGCAACCGCAAAAGCGGCGAAGAACTCTACCGCAAGAGCCATCCATTCGCCGTTGTGGACCTTCCGAAAGTCGAGACGGGCAGCCAGAAACGTCTCAACAATCTATGCACAGAACTCCTGAATCAGCGGTTGGAGGCGAAGGCTGAAGCACAGCAATTCTCCTTCGCGAAACTGCGCGGCGGATGGCTTTTCATCGCCGTGCAGGATGGTGCCGCCGATGGCCTGGAAGTGGTGCTGGACGGCAAGCAGGTCATCATCGACGGCGACTCGCGGAACAACGAGACCTTCCGCGAAGCCGCCATCGGCAACCACACGTTGACAGTGAAGAACGCTGTAAATGGTGGACGGCTGATTGTCCGCGACATCGCGGAGACGCTGACCTACTGTCCATGCACCGACAGCTTCGTCCGCGAGAATCCTCCCTACGACTGGGACTTCCACTACAAGTACAGCCTGCCAGCCGTCACCAGCCAGAATGGCGGCAGCATTCCAGAGGACAAGCTCGAGTGGTTCCACCGCCAGGGCTACCACTGGATCGCCAACCAGATGTCCACTAAACTGGAGAGCGACGACGATCTGACAAGCCGCCTCAACCAGAGTGCGGGAATGATTGAGGACAGATACGACGGCGTCACCTGCGATGAGCAGTTCTTCTTCCAGCCTGCCATGCTGGAGCGCTACACCCGCGGCCTCCACGACTACGCCAATCCGAAGAACCGCATGATCTTCTCATGGATTGTCGGAAAGCCCGCCACGCCAGGCGTGGACCAGGACTACATCTCCGAAAGTCTCAATGCCTGCGGCGGGCGTGGACAGCTCCTGCTGGAAGCATACTGTCGCACAGGAAAGGATGAAGCGGCCGCCAGAGAAATCATCGACGACAAGATTGTTGACAACACGCTTAAGATCAGCAACGCATTTCCGAATGTCCTGAAATCCTTTGGTGTCATTCTGGGCAACTTTAACCAGATGCCTATCATCTCTCTCCACCATCATCCGCAGGTGGATATGAAATACTTCCTTGACATGCAGCTCAACCGTGTGGCAAACGATCCGCTCTTCGACGGACTCGCCACCGTAGGCTACTGGGGCGGATACTACGCCGACCATGAATTCCACCGCTGGTCCTACATGCTCCTGCGACACTACGTCGTGGAGGGAAAGAAAACAATGCTTTCCGATGAATACGGCTTCACCTATTGTCCTGGCCATGTCGTCAACGGCGATTTTCAGGACGGATTCAAGGGGTGGAAGAAGAGCGGCAACGTCACACTTGACAAAGTCGTAGGATACGCAGGCGTCTCTCAGACTCGCTGGGGCGGCAACGATGGCGTGGGTGACACCTTCGCCGTGCTTTCAAAGAAGAGCGACGAAATCAGTACTCTGACGCAGACCGCAAGGAAACTGATTCCAGGAAGAGCGTATGTTCTGCAGTTCGCCACGTGCGATGTCGATCGCATCAAAGGACATGACGCGACGCCTGGCGACTACGGCATTCGCGCCACTTTTGCCGACGGCGCGGAAATTCGTCAGGATCTCTCATGGCAGCATATCCACGACTGCATGGCCCAAGGCTGCCGCGAGCATGCGCCTGGTGTCGCTCTGATCAACCTTCACCACATCGTTTTCATCGCGACAAAGGAGGAGGTCGATATCACTCTGGACAACCGTCTGGCGAAGCCTGGCGAGAATCTCTGCGTGAACTTCTTCTCCGTGCTTCCATTCCTCCTAGAGGAATAGTTACCATGAAAACAGCCTTTCTCTCACTCTTCCTCTTTCTGACGACAATGTGCTTCGCGCAATTCGACAATATCAATTGGAAAATACGCTTCGACGATTCCCTGATGCCTGAAGATGCGCGTAGTGCCCCCTTGTCTCAGTGTGCATTTGATGATGCAAGGACATTTGCCTTCAGCGAAAGGCAGGCGGAACTGGATCAGATTAACGGGAGTAGGCTGCAGGTCTATTCACATGCGGTCGCATTCTGCACGTTGAATGTCGAGAAGGATTGCGACTATCTTGCCGGCATGGGGGCTGACTGGTGGTTCCAGTGCTACGTCAATGGCGAACTTGCGAAATCCACATTGGAGGACGACCATGGGAATGTCTCCTATCCGCCTTCCGCAAAGGATTTTGTCTTTCCTATCCGTCTGCACGAAGGCGAGAACCACATTGCTCTCTATCTTGAGCGTGGCGGCGGAGACAAGTGGCTTGTAGCCTTCGGAATTCAGCGAAAGCTAAATCCGACAGACGAATCCGACAGACAATACTACTCCATTCCCACACTGACGGTCGCCGCTGGTGCAAAACACCGCAAGCCATACGTTCGTCGCAACCGAAATGTCATCGCGCAGCTGGCTGACCCGCAGATTGGCTTCAAGGACTACGATGGCGAGTTGTCGCGTTTCCGCAAAGAGATAGACATCATCAATGAAAGCGACTGCAAGGCGGTGGTTATCTGCGGTGACATGATGCATCTCACCACAAGGGAGAGTCTTACGGTCTTTCAGAAGGAACTTTCGCGTCTGAAACGCCCCGTGTTCATGGTTGCGGGAAACCACGATGTCGGCCAGGACTCTCGCGAACTCTTTCAGGAGTTCTTCGGGCCGACATACTATGCCGCTGATCTGCCTTTCGACGGCTATCGCCTCGTGGTGGTCGACACCAATCTGTGGCAAGCACCCAATCCAGAGGAAAACGCAAAGATGGACGCCATGCTGCTGAAGGAGCTTGAGGCCGCCAAAGTCGCTGGCAAGAAGGTTGTTATAGCGGGACATTGCCCGCTGTTCCAGGAGGATGAAGACGAAGACGAGGCGTATTACAACCTTCCGATGGAGAAGCGCGAATGGCTGAAGGAACTCTTCGGCAAATATCCTGTTGTCGCCTATCTGGCAGGACATAGCCATACCGCATTTACAGTTCTGTGGCATGGCGTGCTCCTTTCAAACGCGGAGACAACCAGCGTTGCGTTCGACAAAATCAACTATGGTTTCCGACGAATCGTCCTCTTCGGTGATTCAGTCTATTTCAACACGATTCCTGTGAAGTAATAGAAATACTGCCGCAGGGCGGTGATATGTTTTCCCCGCCTTCCGCACTGCCGCTGTCGCGGCAACGGCCTGCGGCGTGCACTGCGCACGACGGCGCCAAGAGGGCGGCTTAATCCACACATCGTGGGTATATTGCGATATACTTAAGCTTCCCCACATGTCCCACCTCTCCCACCTCGCGCGCATGTACAGTACCTTAAAAAGGGAGTTATATACCTAAGTTTCCGTTGTTGCTTGACTATACGGACTTGTCCTGTGTCCGAGGCGCAAGCCTCGGGAAAACACACCATCAGAACGCGCAGGCAACTCAAGTATGTAATTTCCCTTATAAAGAATGCATCGGAGCAGTTTCAAAAACAAAAAAAAAACAAATTCCGCGCAATCGTTATAAAAAAATTTAACATGATGTTATAGTACAGCGCTTACGATGCGGGAATTTCCCCAGCAGGCACGTACTTTGATTTTGGAGCAGAACATGGGCGGCTTTTTCGGTTGCACTTCCAAGAATTCTTGTGTTGCAGACATTTTCTACGGCACCGACTATCATTCCCATCTAGGAAACATTCGTGGTGGTTTGCTTGTTTATGGCGAAAACGGTTTTCAGCGATTCATTCATGACATTCGCAAGGATTCGTTCCGTTCCAAATTCGAACAGCATCTTGATGGCATGGACGGCCATCTGGGCATCGGAAGCATCTCCGATACGGACCCGCAGCCGTTGAATGTCGCAGGCGCCGCAGGAAATTTCGGCATCACGATGGTCGGCGTCATAAACAATCTCGATGCCTTGCAGAAGGAACTCTG
>JAKSPA010000082.1 GCA_024405235.1 Lentisphaeria bacterium | reverse complement strand
GACATTCGGGCCGGGACGCAGACCATCTTCGGTGACGACATCGCCGAATGCGTTTAGGACATCATCGCGTTGCGATTCCGCAACTTCGCCAACGCAGCGCGTTTGACACCTATTCCATTCATACACAGCAACAAACAACTAAAACAAAAGGAACAGCATGGACATTCTCAACACTCTTGGAAAGATGATGGGATCAGCACGTGACGGCGCAGACAAGCAGAAGGACGAAGCGGAAGCGCAGGCGGAACTTGCCAATCTCGACGCCACCGCAATCAAAGCGAAGATCGCCTCTCTCCTTAAGGAAATCGCAGACAAGACTGGTCTTCTGAATGGTCTTCAGGAAAAGCTGAAGGGCCTTTCGGCACTTGATCTGCTTGGAGAGAAGGGCCTCCAGCTTAAGGATCAGGCTGCAACGCTCGTCGGCATCATCGATTCACTGAGAACCAAGCTCGCCGTCTTCCAGAAGGCCGATAAATAACCACAGACCATTCCAAATACTGCAATGGCTTCATATATCAGTCTGATTGTTGGTTGCATACTAGTCAACAACTTCGTGTTGACGCAAATTCTGGGCATCTGCCCCTTCCTTGGCGTCTCGAAATCGACGAAGACCGCCCTTGGAATGGGCGGCGCCGTGATTTTCGTCATGGCGATAGCAGGCTTTTTCACCAGCTGCATCTACCATCTGCTGTTAAAGCCATACGAAGTGACCTATCTTTCGACCATCGTCTTCATTCTGGCCATTGCAGGAATTGTCCAGATTCTGGAAATCCTTCTCCAGAAATTCTCCAAGCCGCTTTACAAGGCGCTTGGAATCTATCTTCCCCTGATCACCACGAACTGCGCTGTGCTTGGCGCTGCAATTCTTTGCAGTCAAAAAGACTACGGCATGTTCAAGAGCACAGTGTTCTGTGCCGCTTCCGCTGCGGGTTTCGCACTTGCGCTGCTGATCTTCTCAAGCATTCGCGAGAGACTTGAACTCGCAAAGCCGCCTATCGTATTGAAAGGACTCCCACTCACATTAATCACCGCCGGCCTTCTGGCCATGGCCTTCATGGGATTCTCAGGCTTGGGGAAATGATATCATGAGCACACTACTTATCATTGTCATTGTCGGATTGCTGACAGGAATCGCAATCGCAATCGTCTCGCGTCTTTTCGGCACCGCAGCAGATCCAATGGAGGAGAATCTCAAGGCGCTACTGCCTGGCGCGAATTGCGGCGGCTGCGGCTTCGCGGGCTGCAGCGGCTATGCGAAGGCCCTCGCAGAAGGAACGGCCAAGCCTGGCCTGTGCGCCGCACAAAAGGCGGAGGATCTTGAGAAAATGGTGGCCATGCTTGGCGTGGCGGCAGAAGCAAAGGAACCGCTTGTCGCTGTCGTCATGTGCAACGGCGACGATATCAACGCAAGCCGCCAGGCGCAATACAACGGCATCAACGACTGCCGAAACGCGGCAATCGTCGCCGGTGGCGCAAAGACCTGCGTGTTCGGCTGCCTTGGCTTAGGCTCCTGCGCGCGCGTCTGCCCATTTGGCGCGATTGAAATCACCGAGCACCACATCGCTGTCGTACACCGTGAACTCTGCCGTGGCTGCGGCAGATGCGTCCAAGTCTGTCCGAAGAAACTGATCCGCCTTGTGCCGAAGAGCGCGGAAGTGAATGTCCTCTGTTCGAATCCGATGAAGGGTCCAGCCAAGTTCAAGGCGTGCAAGGCCGCCTGCATCGGCTGCGGCAAATGCGTCCGTGAAGCGCCTGACAACATGCACATCGACACTGGCACCTCCTTGGCGAAGGTCAACTACGAGAATCCGCCGAGCGAAGCGCTAGCGAACGTCTGCCCGACGCATGCCCTGCGAAAACAGATTGACTAACAACATCTTACAGCAAAAGCAATGTCAAAGTTCTTCCATTTCTACGGCGGCGTCCATCCGAACGAATCCAAAATATCCAGCGGCGTGCCAATCGCCGAACCGCCGCTATATCCGCTTTACACGGTTCCGCTCTCGATGCATATCGGCGCCCCCGCCAAAGCGCTTGTCAGCGTCGGCGACAAAGTCCTCAAGGGGCAGCGCATCGGCGAACCTGCAAGCTTCGTCTCGTCGAACATCCATTCTCCGACCTCTGGCAAAATCAAGAGCATGGGCACCTGCCTCGGTCCCATGGGCAACCAATTGCCGTGCGTCGTCATCGAATCCGACGGAGAAGACAAGGAGGCAGAACCGCTGCCGCCGATTCTCAATTGGCGCGACTCTGATCCGCAGACGCTCCGCAATCGCGTTGCCGAGGCAGGCATCGTCGGAATGGGCGGCGCATCATTTCCGACGCCAGTGAAGCTTTCCGTGCCGCCAGGCAAGATGATCGATACGCTCATCATCAACGGCGTCGAATGCGAACCATGCCTCACTGCCGACCACCGACTCATGCTAGAAGCGCCCAAGATGATTCTCGACGGCGTTTCCATCGTTGCGAATCTCCTTCAGGTCAAGAACGTCTTCATCGGAATCGAAGACAACAAGCCTGACGCAATCGCGCTGCTCACCAAGGAGGCCGCATCCTATTCGAATCCCGAAATCCATATCGCGCCATTGCATGTCCGCTATCCGCAGGGAGCCGAAAAGCAGCTCATCTACGCAATCACAAAACGGCAGGTTCCCTCTGGCGGCCTTCCCGCCGACGTCCATTGCGTCGTGCAGAACATCGGCAGTTCGTTCGCAATCGCGGAGGCGGTCATCAAAGGCAAGCCGCTCTACGAACGCGTCACGACCGTTACGGGCACTCCGCTTGTCGCGCCTGGCAACTGGCGTTTCCGCGTTGGCACAAGCTATGCGGAGGCAATCAAACTCGCAGGCGGTCTCAAGGAAGGCGCTCAGATCGGCAAACTGATTTCAGGCGGCCCGATGATGGGCTTCGCTGTCTATTCGCAGGAAATTCCCGTCATGAAGAACACCTCTGGCATTCTTCTGATGTCTCCTGACGAAATCCATCAGTACACATCCAAATCTTGTCTGCGATGCGGACGCTGCAATGACGTATGTCCAATGCAGCTCATGCCAGGCATCCTTTCCGTTCAGATTGAAAACGAGCGCTTTGACGATGCACAGAACTGGCACGTAATGGATTGCATCGAATGCGGTTGCTGCGCATACACCTGCCCTGCTGGCCGTCCTCTGGTCCAGCACATGCGCCGCGCAAAGGCGGAAGTGGGAGCGAAGCTCCGCGCTGCGAAGGCGGCGGCGGATGCTGCGAAGGCAGCGGCGGATGCCGCAAAAGCGGCAGCAGATGGCAAGAACGCCAAATAACAGGATTTCACATCATGTCTGAAGACGCAAAAAACACAATGGAAGCACAAACGGCTCCAGCAACGCAGCAACCAAAGCCGACGGCAGAGCCTGCAAAGACACAGCCGTCCATGCCTGGTCTCATAGTCTCCTCTTCGCCGCATTTCCATACGCACGACACTGTCGAAAGCATCATGCGATGGGTCATCATCGCACTGCTTCCCGCCTGTCTCGCCGGAATCTACTTCTTCGGACTCGGTGCGCTTAGAGTGCTCGCAATCTGCACAGTCGCCTCTCTCGCGTTCGAATACCTTTCAGCGAAAGCCATGGGAAAGTCAAATGAACTGAAGGACGGCTCGGCAGCCGTCACAGGCCTTCTGCTCGGCATGAATCTGCCGTCAAGCACTCCATGGTGGATATGCGTCATCGGATGCTTCATGGCAATCGTCGTCGGAAAGATGATATACGGCGGTCTCGGCTGCAATCCCTTCAATCCAGCGCTGGTCGGACGCGTGGCGCTTCTGCTCGCCTTCCCTGTCGTAATGACAACGTGGCCCATGCCGCGAGTTCCACAATGTCTTGCAAACGATGCGCCTATCGTCGCAACCACTTCTGCCACTCCTGCACAGTCCGATGATCCAGCGGATGCGGCCCTTATGCCGACGACCACAGCCACGCCGCTGAAATACTCAAAACTCGCGCGTACCAATAAAACCGCCGCAACGCTTCTGGAAGACTGCACACCAGCCAACCAGAAGCCGTTCATCAACTACTGGCAGATGTTCCTTGGCATCGGCAAAGGCGGCTCGCTCGGCGAAACCTGCGGGCTGGCACTGCTAATCGGCGGCGTCCTGCTTGTGATGCTCAACATCGTCCGCTGGCAGATTCCTGTCTTCTATCTGGCGACAATGACCATCATCACAGGAATCGCATGGATCGCGGCTCCTGAATCATACGCCAATCCCGTCTTCCATCTGCTCTCTGGCGGCGTGCTTCTCGGCGCATTCTTCATGGCGACAGACATGGTCACCACGCCCCTCTCGCGCACTGGCGCAATCGTTTTCGGCATCGGCTGCGGCATTCTCACGGCCTGCATCCGCCTCTGGGGAAGCTATCCGGAAGGCGTCTCATTCTCCATCCTGATCATGAACGCCTTCACGCCTCTCATCGACCGCTTCACCGCTGGCAAGCCATTTGGCATGCCCAAGAAGAAAGGCATTGCAATGCCAAAGGCATAGGGAGGCAAATCATCATGAAAGAAATCCTCAAACTGACCTTCAGCCTGACTCTGATCTGCGCCATAGCAGGCGCGGCGCTGGCATACGTCTCATATTCAACTGAAAAGCCACGCAAGGAAGCGAAGCTCCGTCAGCGCAATGAAAAGATGGCTCTGCTTCTTCCATGCGAAACCGCTTCGACGGACGAATTCAAGACAGAGAATCTAGACGACGGCACGCAAGTCGTCTTCTTCGTCGCCAAAGATGCAGACGGCCTCCCGCTTGCATACTGCGCGGAAGGCGCCGATCCAAGCGGCTTCGGCGGCGAGCTGAAAATTCTCGTCGGAATCAATCTTGACGGAACCGTTCGCGGCATTCTGGTTTCGGAGAATTCCGAGACGCCTGGCATCGGAAGCAAAGTCTGCGAACGCAGCGTGACACGCTCATTCTGGAGCGTATTCAGGAAGAAGACGGACAAGACAGGCGCGACGTCCGCCCTCCCGCCCAACGCATAACTTGATTGCTACATCGGACAGTCCATTCCCTCCAATGGTTTTGCCTTCAACGACATGAAGGCGCCTGGAATGGTCAAGCCGATCAGCGGCGCCACCGTGTCATCGACAGCCGTTCTGAACGCCGTCAACAGAATCTGCAAAGTCTGGAGCGAAACATTCACGACAAACGCCTTGAATTAACGACATAGCCATGAACGCATTCAAAACATTCATCAACGGGCTCTGGAAGGAAAATCCTGTGCTGATTCTCCTGCTGGGCATGTGCCCTACCCTTGCCACTTCGTCTAGCGCCAAGATCGCCATCTTCATGGGACTGGCGACAACATGCGTGCTTGCAGGAAGCAACGTGGTCGTCTCGCTCTTCAAGAAGATCATTCCGGACAAAGTGCGCATTCCGTGCTTCATCGTCATCATCGCGACGTTCGTCACAATCGTGCAGTTCCTAATGGACGCATACGCTCCTGCATCGCTAGTGAAGGCACTCGGCATCTATCTTCCGCTAATCACCGTCAACTGCATCGTTCTCGGACGCGCGGAGGCTTTCGCGTCAAAACACAATCCATTCCTGTCGTTGCTTGACGGCATCGGAATGGGCCTTGGCTTCACAATCGTCCTGACATTGCTTGGCGCCGTGCGCGAATTCATCGCCTCAGGAACACTCTTCGAACTGCAGGTGGTGCAGAATTGGCAGGGCTTCGCGCTTCTGCGCTTCGCTCCAGGCGCATTCATGGTGCTAGGCGTCTTCCTCGCCGTCATGAACGCGATCAAAATACGGGAGGCAAAGAAGGCAGGCAGACGCTACGATCCGCCTGCCGAACTCAACTGCGCGACCTGCCATATCTGCCATCTGGACAAATAATTTCCAAACAGAAACCTATTTTACCAAAAGGTGCGGAAGACGATTCGCTTTCCGCACCTTTTTTCATTTGATTCATCTGGGGCTTTTTTACGGAAGTTTTGCAAGCGACGCGTTGATTTCAGCGTCAGTCGGATAGTAGTCCTGCATCGTTCCGTCGTTGAGCTTCTGATACGACATCATATCAAAGTATCCTGTTCCGCTGAGGTTGAATACGATGTTTTCGGATTTGTTCTCTGCCTTGCAGCGCATAGCCTCCTGAACCGCGGCATAGATCGCATGGCCGCTTTCTGGCGCAGGAAGTATGCCCTCCGAACGCGCGAATGTACGCGCGGCCTCGAAAACCTTCGTCTGTGGAACGGCGATGGCTTCCATGATTCCGTCTTCCTTCAGCTGCGAAAGAGTGTTGTTCATTCCATGGTATCTGAGACCGCCCGCATGAATCGCCGCAGGCATGTAGGACGCGCCAAGCGTATACATCTTCGCCAGCGGACAGACATGGCCTGTGTCGCAGTAGTCGTAGACGAATTTGCCTCTCGTCAGGCTAGGACAGCTCACGGGTTCCACTGCCACGAAACGGCAGTTCGGCAATTTGCCTCTGAGTCTGTCCGCCACGAACGGCGAAATCATTCCGCCAAGATTGGAACCACCTCCCGCGCAACCAATAATGACATCTGGAACGATGTCGTATTTTTCCAACGCGGCCTTCGTCTCAAGACCGATTATGCTCTGATGAAGCATGACCAACGACAGGACGGAACCAAGCACATAGCGGTATCCAGGCGTATTCAAAGCGGTCTCGACCGCTTCGGAAATCGCACAGCCGAGACTGCCATTGGTGCCTGGATTCTCCGCCAGAATGCGACGGCCGACGCTGGTTGTGTCAGACGGCGAAGGCGTCACGGCGGCGCCGTAGGTCCTCATCACTTCGCGACGATGCGGCTTCTGTTCGTAGGAGCATTTCACCATGAACACCTTGCAGTCAAGATGGAAGAAGGAGCACGCCATCGAAAGCGCCGTGCCCCACTGTCCCGCGCCTGTCTCTGTAGTCACGCCCTTGAGGCCCTGCTTCTTGGCATAGTAGGCCTGCGGAATCGCCGAATTGAGCTTGTGGCTTCCGGATGTGTTGTTGCCTTCGAATTTGTAGTAGATGTGCGCGGGAGTCCCCAAAGCCTGCTCAAGAAAATAGGCTCGTATCAGCGGTGACGGACGAACCATTTTGTAGAAATCGAATACTTCGTCGGGAATCGTTATGTATTCGTCCGTGGTGTTCAATTCCTGCTTGGCGAGTTCTTCGCAGAACACTTTGCTCAGTTCCT
>JAKSPA010000081.1 GCA_024405235.1 Lentisphaeria bacterium | reverse complement strand
ATTCCGGAGAATTCGCGGTGCCCCAGACGGATGGCTTGCGTCTGTTGATGATATCCAGCAGCGGAAGGCTGACCATGAGCGCCACGGCGCCTATCACGGAGCGCACTGCGTTGAATGCGCACGGCCCCATGTGTTTCATGCCTGCGGACTGCGCCGAGAAGGCAAAGCCCCATATCGTAGAACACAAAAGAAGCGCTAATATGCCGTATTTGTTTGTGGAGGAAGACATTGCAATTCTCAATTCACAATTCTCAATTCTCAATTAATGCAGAATGCAGAACCTATTTTCAATTTTCAATTCTCAATTCGTAATTCGTAATTAATGCAGAATTAATTCTCAATTCAATTAATGCACAGTTCGGACGGAATTGGTTGTCGAAGAAGGCAAGAAAAAATGCTCAATTCTCCACGCAAGAGCATTGAGAATTGAGCATTGAGCATTGAGAATTGATTAGAGTTGTTTTGCATCGCGCGCACGGAGTGCGGCGACGACGTCGCGGACATCCTGCGTGCGTGTCTTCGGCATGACCAGAACGGCGTCGTTTTCAACGACGACGACCATGTCCTTCAATCCGACTGCAGCGACGGCGATCTGTTTTTCACCGCATGCGTTATAGACGATGCTGCCGGAGCAATCCATTACGAGCGGGTTGCCGAAAGAGACATTGCCGGAGGCATCCTGCGGGAATGTGCGCTGAAGAACCTGCCAGTTTCCAAGATCGTCCCAAAGGAAATTGCCTGGAATGACGTTGATTCGGTCAGACTTTTCCATGAGCGCGTAGTCGATGGAGATGTTCGGCATAGCGTCGAAGATGGTCTTGGCACGTTGATTGTCATTTGCCATGATGGCGTCGGTCAGATCCTCGAGAGTTTCCGCGAGAATTGGATTTGCGCGGTTGAATTCAGTCTGGAAGGTGGAGAGTCTCCAGAAGAACATTCCGGAATTCCAATAGCAGTGTCCTTCAGCGATGAATTTCGCGGCGGTCGCGGCATCTGGTTTTTCCGTGAAGGAATTGACCTTGTAGAGCGGGAACTTTTCATTCTGGTTGAGTGACTTGTCCGTTTTGTCAACCTTCAGGTAGCCATATCCTGTTTCTGGGCGGATTGGCTGGATGCCGATAGTGATCAGCGCATCGTTGTTTTCAGCTTCTTCCAAAGCTGCTTTTGCGGTTTCGGCAAATGGAACGGTGTCCGGAATGCGATGGTCGGCGGTGAGGACACCGATTGTGACGCCTTCGGGACCAGTCTGGCGGTAGCGTGCAAGAATGGAAGCGGACGCATAGATAAGGCATCCGGCCGTGTTGCGTTTGGAAGGCTCCGCAAGAACGTTTTCGCTCGGAATGCCAAAATTGGAGTCGATGATCGGCTGCTGCAGTTGTTCGCTTGTTGCAATATAGATATCTTCGGCTGGAACGACTGCCTTGGCGCGTTCGACGGCTTCCTCAAGCAGGGACTGACCGCTGCTCGTCAGTGTGAGAAGCTGCTTCGGACGTGCCGCGCGGGACATTGGCCAGAAACGCTCGCCGGCGCCGCCGGCCAGAATTACAATTACTCTCATAAACTTTAATCTCCTTTGGTTTATGTTTTGCGACTAAGTGACTTGCTATTTCCTCAATACATATAATTCCCAATGCATGAGGGAAAAGGGTGACGATGATGCAGGGCTTTGCGTCCGACTATCTGCCTGAGAAATTGCTTGCTGGCTTGACTGGAGTGGAACGATAGATGACCTTTGATTCGTCCCAGAGTTCTTCCAACTGATAGAAATTTCTCATTTCAGGCTCAAGAATGTGAACGAGAACGAGACCGTAGTCAAGGACCATCCAGCGGCTTTCGGGATCGCCGTCGGCGCCGCGCGGACGCAGTCCCGCTTCGACGAGTGTCTTTTTCACGTGGTCTGCAATTGCCCTGATGTGCGGCATGGAAGTGCCGCTGCACACGATGTAGTATTCGGCGACCATCGATTGGCGCTCGCGCACGTCGAAGAGAAGGATGTCCTGCTCCTTTGTGTCTTCGCAGGTCTGAACGCACATCTTGGCGATGTCAAGCGATTCGAGTTCTTTTGTGGATTCCGTGTTTTCCATAATGTCTTAGTTCTGATAGAGTTTTTTGTCTTTGATGAACTTCCATACAGAAGGAGAGAGCAGTTCCGACGTATCTTCGCCGGCTGCAATGCGTTCTCTTAGAGTCGTGGAGGAGATGTCCCAAAGCGGCAGTGTGTCGTTGGCATCTTTGGGAACAAGTCTCGAACGCAGGAGCTTTGAACCAAACGTGCGGAATTTTCTGACGATTTCGGCGTCTGAGAGTTCCTTTACGCCTGGTCGTGGGTAGATTATGAAATTGAATTGCTGGATGAGCGCTCCTGCCTGGTGCCAGTTGTCCAGATCATTCAGACAGTCGGTGCCCATGAGGAATTTGATTTCGACGTCTGGATAGATATGCTTGAGCGTTGTCAGCGTGTCGAAGGTGTATGAGAAATTGCCGTCGCGCTGGAGCTCCATATCCGAAATTCCGAAGAGATACTTTTTGACCACTTCGGTACCAAATTGGTTTTTGATTTTGTAGGTCTCCTTTTCGGCGACGGCGTCCTTGACTGCCAGATTCAGCATTTCCATGCGTATTGCGCCGGAATCCAGCTGAGAAGACGGCTTGAAGGGCGAGCGCTTCGTAGGGACAAAGAGTATTTCGTCGGCCAAATCGCGTTCGAGAATCTGCCGCGCGAGACAGATGTGTCCGAGATGAACAGGATCAAAAGATCCGCCAAATACCGCCATGCGCCATTTTCGTGCATACGGAAGCCCCTAGTTGGGGTTAACTCAGTTATCGAACTATTCCTCTGGCGGCAACCACTTGGATGGACCGTCAATCTTCCGCGGACGTCGCGGATGGCGTTCTTCAAAATCGTCAAATGCCATATTATTGTTTCGAGACAGAATGTTCTGCTGAAGGTGCAGTAGCGCAAGCGTGTGTCGTGTTTGCCGAATCCGTGTGTTTTATGTCTTGCAGCGTGGTCTGCCCGCCGAGACATTGTTCAGTGAATCGTTCCCGTCAAAATGTCTGCAAAAAAAGCGAAATGGATTCGGTAAACACCACACAAGGCGCGAAGATGGAATATGTTGTTCCAATTTCGCGCCTGCCATTTTGCAGTGGACGCTTCAAAAGGCGAAGACATCTCACCGCATCGTCTGGATCAACGAATCGCTCAGGCGACGCGGTGCATGTCGGATGAAGGAAGCTTGGCGAAAAAACTACTCTTCGTCTTCTTCTTCCTTTGCGGCCGCTTCCTGGATCTTCTTCGCGATTGCGGAGGGGACTGGATCATAGCGGTCGAACTTCATGCTGAAGGAGCCACGGCCCTGTGTCATGGAGCGCAGCTGAGTCGGATAGGGAGTCGCGGGTGAAGGCGGATAGATTTCCGCCAGAGGCATTTCAGCGGAGAGGACCTGCTGTCCGTCAACGCGATCCATGCCGAGAATGCGGCCGCGGCGTGTGTTCAAGTCGCCCTGGATGGTTCCCATGTATTCTTCAGGGAACTCGAGAGTCATGTTCATGATCGGCTCGAGCAGTTCGGGCTTCGCGTTCGCCATTGCTGCGCGGAAAGCGCCGCGTGTGGCGATCTTGAACGCCATTTCGGAGGAGTCGACTGGGTGATACTTGCCGAAGAAGACGACTGCCTTGAAGTTGATGCACTTTGAGTGCGACAGAGGTCCGGAGAGACGTGTCTCAGCGACGCCCTTTTCAATTGCAGGGATGAAGTTCTTCGGGATGGCGCCGCCGACGACTTCGTTGCCGAACTGGTATTCCTCTTCGGGAGTCTCGCCCTGGAAGGGTTCGAGGCGCATGTGGACTTCAGCGAACTGGCCGTGACCACCGGACTGCTTCTTGTGACGGAAGTCGGCCTGGCCAATGCCCTTGACGGTTTCGCGGTAGGCGATGCGAGGAGCTTCCAGAGCCACCTGAACCTTGAAATCGTTCTTCATGCGGTTGACGACGAGATTGATCTGCTGGTCGCCCATGCCGCAGACGATGGTCTGGTGGGTTTCCATGTTCAGTTCCTTCTTCAGGGTCTTGTCTTCTGCAAGGAGGCGTGCAAGAGCCGCGGCCAGCTTGTCATCTTCGCCCTTGTTGACGGCGCTGATGGAGAACTGTGTGGTGGGCTGAGGATATTCGACGGGCGCATAGACGATGTCGGTTGCGCCAGTGGAAAGAACCTCCAGCATGCCAGTGTTCTTGAGCTTTGCGACTGCGACGATTTCGCCAGGGCCTGCTTCTTCGATGTTCTCCTGGTTCTTGCCCTGGATGCAGAGCAGACCGCCGAGGCGCTCCTTGCCTTGGTTGGAGGTGTTGGTCAGTTCCATATCCTTCTTGAAAGTACCAGAGAGGATGCGGATGTAGGTGAGCTGGCCGATGAATGTGTCGTTGACGGACTTGAATACGTAGCCGACTGCCGCGTCGCTTGCGCGGTCGATGGAGCCGCTTGTGAGCTTGACAGGAACGTTGTCGGTGGGGGTGGGGCCATACTGCAGGATGAAATCAAGCAGTTCTTCGACGCCGAGGCCCTTTGCAACGGAACCTGCGAAGATCGGGATGATGCTCTCGTTGAGGAGTGCCTTGCGGAGACCGTGGAGGACGTCTTCGTCGGAGAGTGTGCCCTCTTCGAAATACTTCTCGGTGAGAGCGTCGTCAGATTCTGCGATGCACTCGATGAGAGCGTTGTGGTTCTCTTCTGCTTCGGGACCCAGAGCGGAGATGTCGCCGGAGAGCAGTGAAGCGACGCCAGTCATCTTTGCCTTCTGTCCGATTGGCAGAGAAACGGCGACGGAGGCCTTCTTGATGCAGGTTTCCTTGAGCTGTTCGATGGTACGCTCGAAATCAGCCTCTTCGCGGTCGCAGCCGTTGATGAAGACGACACGTGGCAGATGGAGGTCGCGGGCCATTCTCCATGCGCGGATGGTGCCTGGGCTGTTGCTCTGTGCTGCGTCGACGACGAGAACGTGAAGATCAGTCGCGTTGATGGCATTCAGCGCATCGCCGCAGAAATCGGTGCTTCCGGGAGTATCGACGAAGAAGAGATGGCCATCCTTCCAGGGGGTGTTGAGAATTGCGGAATAGATGGAGCTCTTGCGGTCCTGCTCCTCCTTGCGGAATTCGCTGACGCTGGTGCCGGCGTCCACGCTGCCTTGACGGGAGACTGCGCCGCCCTTGAAGAGGATCAAGTCGGCCAGCGAAGTCTTGCCGGCACCCGTCTGGCCAGCCAACACGAAATTACGGACACGGTCTGTTGAACACTTTTTCACAATTGTCTCCTAATGGTATTTTAATGTATGGTTATGAAAAAAAATCTATGATTTTCGTAATGTAATACTCTCCATAATACTTTTCCAAGAAATTACGGATTATTTTTGCCGAATTTTTTGGGGGGGCAATATAGTTGCCTAAAGTTGTCGCTGTTTTACGTCTATTTACGTTTTTCGTGTAGAGTCGCGGATTTTGCGTCTTTGATTTGCCGAATACGGATTGCCTCTGGTGATTTCTGTCGTGAATTTTTCGAAAAAGCGTCAATGAAATCTCAATATCGGAACACGTGATTCGTTTCCTTGCCGAAGCCTTCTATTTCCATGCGGTCATTGTAAAGGCTCACGATGCAGCCAGTCGCCTCTGGCATTTCACATAGTCCCATGACTGTCTTGTGCAGCACGTGTTTTCGCTCGGCAAGGCCGCCTTTATGGTGGTGCCCTGCGATCCATGCCCTTAGAGAATGATGCCTGTCAGTCATTTCGAGCATTTCATCGGCATTCCATGTCACTGTCGATTCACTGGCGGCCGTTGCGCAGATGGGGCTATGAGTCAGCACGACTACCGTTTCGTCCTTCTTGTCAGCGTCCGTCAGAAGCCTTTCGAACCAGTTGAGGCTTTCCGTGGACATCATTCCGTTGTAGTATCTTAGATTCCTTTCAGCATGTGAGTCCATGTATTCCTTTGCCACGGAATATTCCTTCATTTCCTTTGGATGCAGGACGGATATCTCCATTGTATTGAGCAGGACGAAACGGATTCCGCCGATCTCGAACTCCTCGTTGAAATCCGTCATTGCGTAAGCCTCCTGCAGATCTTGCGCAGACTGCAGGCATAGATCGTGGTTTCCAAGAGTGTGCTTGACGGGAAAGAGGCTCTTTTGAAAAACTTCCAGCACATCGGGAAGTTCGGATTTGACGCGTCCGTCAACGACATCGCCAAGATTGCAGACGAAATCCAGCCGTTTCTCCCTGTTGAACACTTCGAGCGTCTTAGCGATAATATTCTTCCCTTCGCGGTAGTTGCGTCCTATCGACGGTTCGCTGTCCGTGTACTGCGGGTCGGCAAGCACGCCGAAACGTGCGAGAGGTGCTTCTGTTGTTGAGTGGAAAGTCATCATTGGGAACGATGGGGGCAAAAACAGCGTGGCGTCCTTTCAGGGCAATTTGATGGCGGCATGAGTCGTCGTGAATCTGTTTAACATAATTATACAATCAAAGTCGGCATTCTGCCGCTGATTGAAAGTCGTGCGTTCGCAGGTAAGACGCGAGTGCTGTTTCGGCAATATATTAAGTCAAGGCAATGAATCGCGTCATACGGAGGTGGATTTATGAATTCTGAAAAGTTGATCGAACTGATAGCCAATGCGAAGAAGATAGCAGTGCTTACGGGAGCGGGCGTGTCCACGCTGTCAGGCATTCCGGATTTCAGAAGCGCAGGCGGGTTGTATTCGCAGAACTATCATGGAATTCCTATTGAGGACGTGCTGTCAATCGATGTGTTCGACGAGCATCCAGAGTACTTCTATGGTCTGAAGTATTTCGTGCAGGCCGACGATGCATACGAGCCGAACATTGTGCATCGCGTGTTGGCTCGAATGGAGCGTTTGGGCATAATCAGTACTGTATATACACAGAACATAGACCGCCTGCATACGATAGCGGGTTCGACGGATGTCGTCGAACTTCACGGCAGCGCGAACCATAATCACTGCAGGAGCTGCGGTGCGCACTATGGTGTGTACGACATATTGGAAACGGCGTTGAAGGGCGAGGTCCCGAGATGCACGAAATGCGGCGGTGTCATCAAGCCCGACATAGTTTTCTATGGCGAGGGACTTGTCGAGAGCGATTTGGAGCGTGCCATGGATGATTTCAGCCACGCTGATCTTGCGCTTGTTCTTGGCACA
>JAKSPA010000080.1 GCA_024405235.1 Lentisphaeria bacterium | reverse complement strand
ACCATCCCATTCAGCATAATCAAGGAGGAAGAAAGCAGATGCCAAGCGTAAACAAAGTCATTCTGATCGGAAACCTGACCAGAGAGCCCGAACTTCGCCAGATGGGCGGAGGCGGAATGCTAGCATCTTTCACTTTGGCGATGAGCCGCAAATATACCAACAACCGTCAGGAGTTGGTGGAAGAGCCGTGCTTCGTCGACGTAACTGCCTTCCAGAGAAATGCAGAAGTCATTCGCGACTACGTCCACAAGGGCGATCCGCTCTTCGTGGAAGGACGTCTCCGCTATGACACATGGGACGACCGCACCACAGGGACCAAGCGCAGCAAACTCACCGTGGTTTGCGAAGCACTCCAGCTGCTTTCACGCAGAGGAGAAAACGCTCCCGTCATGCCAGCAAGCGCTCCGGCGGCCTACCGCCAGCCATCGCAGTATGCGCGTCCTGCATACGCAGCCGCTCCTGCAGCACCGCAATACGGTGCTCCGCAAGCAGCTCCGCAATATCAGCAGAACGCTCCTGCCGCTCCGATGGTCAACTACGATCAGCAAGTTCCGCAATCGCAGTTTGGCGCAAATGAACCGATGCCTTCTTTCCAGACATCCGGCATGGCACAGGACGCGCCTTCAGCGCCTCAGGACGCCCCCATGGATGACGTTCCATTCTGATAAAAACGCTTTGGATAAAATCACACAAAATAACCAAGCAAGTTAAGGAACTTCAAAATGAAGACCATCTCTCCGAAACGCCGCCAGAAGCTGTTGCGCCAGAAGACCTGCCGCCTCTGCAAAAACAACATCTTCCAACTTGACTTCAAGGATGTCGATCTCCTGAAGCGCTTCCAGACCGAGGGCGGCCGAATCCTCCCCCGCACAATCACAGGCAACTGCTCAAAGCATCAGAAGATGCTTGCCGAAGCCATCAAGCGCGCACGCGTGATGGGTCTTGTTCTCTAATGGCACACCCACAGAAGAAGGAATACAACAATGTCTAAAGAACTGATTCTCCTGGATGATGTCAAGGATCTAGGACAGGTTGGCGATGTCGTCAAAGTCGCAGACGGATATGCCCGCAACTATCTGGTTCCCCGCAAGCTGGCCACCCCTGTCACCAAGGGCGCTCTCCGTCAGGTCGAGAACCGCAAGATGAAGCTCCAGCAGGAGCGTGAAGCACGTCTGGCTGTTGCCAAGGCACTCGCCGAGAAGATCGAAGCTCTGAACGTCGTTCTGCCCATGAAGGTCGTCGACGAAGAGGGCAAGCTCTACGGCTCTGTCACCGCACAGACCATCGCCGAAGCTCTGAACGCACAGGGCATCGAAATCGCCAAGGCCGATGTCGAGCTCGAAGAGAACATTGATGCCATCGGTGAATACACCGTCGCCATCAAGCTCTCCAGCGAAGTCAAGGCGAACCTCAAGCTGAATGTCACCAAGAAGGAAGACTAATCGTCTGACATTCTGACACAGGCAAGACGCCGCGTGGATTCTTTTCCGCGCGGCGTTTTTTTTGTTTCCATTGACTATAAAAAACATCCATTCGCGGAAGTCACGATTCATAAGTGACACTTTCTTCCCGTTAAATCACATGCACATTTTGAAAAATTCGCCCTTGTACGCGTACGTGCGCGTGCAGAGTGGGAAAAAAAGGGTAAATTACGTTCATAACGACTTTTATTATACACCAATAGCGTCTTTTCAAAGGAAGTCCGCGATTTTCATCTGAATAGACGCACAAAAAACAAACCACACCATGAAGAAAACCGCACTAGTACTTGCCATTGCACTATCGACGGCATTGTCCCTCTTTGGCGCCAACATCGTCAGACGCATTCAGGTTATCGATCTAAGCGGCACGGCCAACCAGGACGCTTTGGAGCAAATTGTCCACAAAGCCATCGCCACGCGCGTAGGCGAGGAATTCTCGCCGTCTCAACTTTCAAAGGATGTCGCCGCTCTTGTAAAAACGAAAGGCATCGACGATGTCCAGACGAAGACCGTGGAATTGGAGAACGGCGCCGTTCAAGTCACCTTCATGGTCACAATCCGTCAGCGCATTGCGGAAATCGCGATTCGCGGCAACAACGAATTCAGCTACCGCACGCTCAAGACTCACCTCAAGACCAAGCCCGGCGAAATGCTTGACGAACAGCGTCAGGCCGCCGACAGAAAGGCCATTCTCAGCAGATATGAAAAAGGCGGATTCTACGGCACCACCGTCACGCAGGAAATCACTCCTGCGGAAGGCAAACCCAACCAAGTAGTTCTGACCTACGTCGTTGTCGAAAGCACACGTGCAAAGCTCAAGGGCACTGCCTTCAAGGGCAACACAGCCTTCACCGAATCGGAACTCTCAAGAGTTCTGATGACAAAACGCCAGTGGTGGCGCTACATCTTCCGTTTCGGCAACTACTACAAGCCTTCTCTGCGAAGCCTCGACATCGAAAGAATCACCGACCTTTATGCAACCAAAGGCTATCTTGACGCGCAGGTCATCGACGTTGAGGAAAACTACATCGACGAAGAAAAGAAGTGGATTGTCCCTACCTACGTCATCGACGAAGGCATGCAATACACAATCGGAGAGCTCTCCATTGAAGGGAACGAAAAATTCTCAGCACAGGAACTGCTGGCAAAAACCGCATTGAAAAAAGGAGAAATCTACAACAAGAACACCGCCGATGCAGATCTCGCGGCGATGAAAGCGCCATACGAAGCGCAAGGTCATCTGGATCTGCGTTTCCATCCCGAACTCAGAAAAGACGATGACGCGCATGTAGTCGACATCATCTACCATGTATTCGAAGGCGAACCGAGCCGCATCAATGAAATCACAATCACGGGAAACACATACACGCGCGACCATGTCATCAGACGCGAACTCGCAATCTTCGAAGACGATCTGGCCGACAACCGCAAAAGCCAGCAGACAAAGAACCGCCTAAACAATCTCGGCTACTTCGAAAGCGTGGAAATCGTCCCCAAAGCCACTGAAAATCCCGCCAGACGCGACCTTTCCATCGAACTCAAGAAGAAGCCCACTGGCTCCATATCAGTCGGTGCCGCATTCTCAAGCGAAGACTCCGTAATCGGATTCCTCGAACTTTCAGAGCGCAACTTCAGCCTCAGCAAACTGCTGAATTTCGAAAAACCGAAAGGCGACGGACAGCGCATGAGAGCATATCTCGCCGTCGGTTCTAATAACACTAGCGTGAATATCTCACTGCTTGAACCGTCACTGTTCGACAGTCCGTTCCAGCTCAACAATGAAATCTTCATCAACACAAGATACGAAGACGAATATGACGAGCGCCATATCGGATACGGCCTCACCCTCTCATGGCCCGTCGCGTTCCAGCTGCCGTTCATTCCAGACCACACGGAATACTGGGACATGTCCATCGGACTCAGACTTGAACAAATCGCAATCACGCATATCGACAGAGAGGAAAGATTCGACGAAGAGGACGGTTCATATCCGGACGACGTCCGCTTCCCGCAAGGCATGAACTACTCGATCCAGCGCGACAAGGGAGATGAATTCACCAACAGACTCTTCCTCTCGCTCAGCCGCGACAGAAGAGACCACTTCCTCTTCCCGACAAGAGGAACCAAATTGTCAGCCGATGCGGAATACATCACGAAGGCTCTCGGAAGCTATGCTGACTACTTCAAACTGCATCTCGGCGCCGAAGCCTATCTTCCCGTTTACCAAGACGTATTCCTCAGACTCGCGGCAGACGGATACACGAACGTGCATGTCAGCGGAAAGGATGTCAAGCTCTTCGACCGCTACTTCGCTGGCGGCATCGGAACAATCCGCGGCTTCAAGCGCCACGACGTCAGCCCAGTCAACCGCAATGAGAACTCAATCGGCGGACAGACGATGTTCATCGGAACGGCCGAACTCATCAAGCCTGTTCAGGATTTCATGTTCCTGAAACTCTTCTGCGATGTAGGAAATGTCTGGTGGGACGATAATTGCGACTACGATTTCGGCGATCTGAACGCATCCATCGGCCTTGGAATCCAATTCAGGCAAGTCCCTGTTAGATTGGACTACGGCTATCCGATCATCACGAAAGGCGACCATCTCGACGGAAGAAGCGGCCGCTTCCACTTCAGCATCGACTACCGCTTCTAAAGCTACACACAATGCGCATCTTCAACTGGTACATCATGAAAAATATGCTCTGGACGCTGCTGATCGCCCTGGGCATTATCACCTTCGCCATGATGTCGGTTCATCTCTTCAGAGTATTCGCCATGCTTTCAAACGGCGCCTCACCCGCCATGCTGACGAAACTTCTGCTGTTCCTGCTGCCAGATGTCCTCAGATACGCATTGCCTTTCTCCATCCTCGTTGCGACGGTGCTCATCTTCAGCAGGATGAGCGCCGACAACGAAATCGTCGCATTGAAAGCCTCCGGAATCGGAATCTGGCAGATCACCGCGCCCGCGCTGCTCCTCACGCTGATCTTCTGCGCAATCGGAATATGGCTTGGCAGCGATGCCGCGCCGCGCCTGCGCTACGCCAGCGAACAAATGCGCTGGCAGGCAATGACAAACAATCCGCTGGCCCTTCTGGAACCAGGCACAGTGACAAAACTTTCATCGCAGGCTCTCATAAGAGTCGGTTCGAGAGACGAAAAGACTGGACTGCTGAAAGACATTCATCTCATTGAAACCGACAAGGACGGAAAGGCCCTTCGCGAAATTTTCGCCGAATCGTGCCTTATCAGCGCCAATCAGGAAGAACGCGAACTCAAGCTTGAACTTTATAATTTCGTTATCGACGAACGTCCCGTCTCTCATGACGCCATGGACGCCTTCCGTAAAAAGGAAGGCCAAAGCCCGCACTTTCTCACTGGCGAAAGCATTTCCATCCCTCTGGAATACGGCACGATCCAGGACACGAAACGTTTGGAACGGAAGTTGAAATTGATGCCGTTCAACATGCTCATGGGAAATCTTGAGTGGACGAAATCGCAGGGGCAGCCTGTATCCAAGCACTGGTACGAATTCCACGAACGGCTGGCACTCGCATTCTCGCCGCTTGCATTCCTGCTTCTCGGAATACCATTCGGCATTCGTAACCGCAGAAGCGAAACATCCAGCGGACTTGTCATCTGCATTCTCATGGCCCTCACCTACTACGGCGTCATGTTCCTTTGCACTGGACTTACTGAACATCCGGAACTGCACCCTGAATTCATCATATGGATTCCGAATCTCGCCTTTGAAATAGGCGGTCTGCTGGCACTGTCCAAGATTGCCAAACACTAGAACCGACAATGAAACATTTCCTTTCGGCATTTTCATTTCTTTTTGTCGTGACCACACTCCTTGCCCTGGACTGGAATGACGACAAGAAGGGCTTCCTCTCGCTTGAGTCGCTTCAGAAAGCCGCTACTGGAACCACCTGCGAAAAGTATCCCGATGCAGACACGGTCGAAATCGACAACGTGCAGGTCATCGAATATCAGAATGACGGCAAATACATCCAAGTGATGGACCACGCCGTCAAAGTCATGACGCAAGCTGGAACCGACTCGATGCGTGTTCTGAACAGCTACTACAGCGCAAGTTACTCGCGCGCAAAAATTTCGCTTGTTCAGGTATTGAAGGCAAACGGCGAAATCACCACTCTTGATCTTAAAGATTGCACGCAGGAAATGATCGAGCCATCGCAAATGTCGTCGAACATCTACGATCCGAGCCACAAAATCATCAGCGTTTCCCTGCCAGACATCCAGCCAGGAGACACGATACGCTCCATCTACGTGGATGAAATTTTCAAGCCACGCGTGCCGAACGCCTTCGCCGATTTCTTCCAACTCGAAGACACGGCGCCGTCCCTGCACACAAAAATCGTAATCGACGCCCCCAAAGACCTTCCGCTCAAGAAAATCGCCGTAAAGGATCCACAGAACGGCGGTCCGACTTTCAGCAAGACGGAAGATGGGAATCGCATCACCTACACATGGGAACTTGGCGAAGTCAAGCAGTTTTTCTCTGAGCCAGCCATGCCAGGCGCTTCGAACTATCTTCAGAGATTGCTCATCAGCACATTCGATTCGTGGGAACAGGTCTCAAGATGGTACGACGACCTCTGCGAAAAAAGACTCGTTGCCGACGACGAAATCAAAAACGCGGTGACAGACCTTGTCCGCAATGCGAAAGACGACATGGAGAAAATCATGTCCCTATACAATTTCGTCTCGCAGAAAGGCAGATACATGGGACTGACTCTTGCAGACACAGCACCAGGCTATGAACCACACGACGTGACTCTGACATTCAAACAGCGTGCAGGCGTCTGCCGCGACATGGCCGCCCTGCTCGCCTCCATGCTCAGATGCGCAGGATTTGACGCACATCCAGTGCTCATTCAAGTCGGAGACAGAAAGGACGAAGAGGTTCCGATCTATTTCTTCAACCATGCCATTACGGCAGTCAGACATCCAGAAACAGGCGAATGGATGCTCATGGATCCGACAAATACAAACACCATGGAGCCGTTCCCTGCATACCTCTCGGAAAACAGCTATCTCGTCGCCACGCCAGAAGGCGATCCGATCCGACTCTCGCCTGTCTCGCCATATCAAAACAATCTCATAGACATCTCGACGACTGCGAAAATCTCCATGGACGGTTCGCTTCAGGCGGATTCAACATTGTCCTTCAAGGGGATCATGGACAACGCCTACCGCAATGGACTGCTTTCCATGCAGGCCGACGAAAGAAGACTGTTTTTCGAGCGCAAAATTGCCGAAGCGGTTCCAAATGCAAAATTGACGGCACTGAAAATCACTCCTGAAAATCTCCAGGACATGACGACCAATGTCAAAGTGGACGTCGCATTCCAAATACAGAACTGCCTTGTTGCCAAGATAAAGAAAGACGGCACGCCTGAATGCGTTCCAGGCAACGTAGCCATGTTCAAGATTCCAAGCCTGAACGGAAGCTTCGGCCTCAACATGCTCGTCTTCAGACAGGCGACATTGGACAAACGGCGCTTCCCCCTGAAGGCTGGAAACACCGCAGGCGTCACAGAAAACATTTCCGTCGATCTGCCTGAGGAAATGGAACTCGTCGGCAATATCGAATACAGCAGCATCGACAACGAGAATTTCACAATCTCGCGTAAAATGAAACCGCGCCGCAACAGAGTGGACATCGATGCCGTATATGCTTCAAAAGTGATGCCTTCATCATGTCTTTATCAGTTCCGAGTTTTT